>VSNJ01000283.1 GCA_009774235.1 Lachnospiraceae bacterium | reverse complement strand
CCTGTATATTTGCATAATATATATTTATTTGCAAACTTTTTAAAATTAATAAAATCAAATATATTCAAATATGAAACTAACAGATTTTTTAAATTAATATCATTACTATCTGCCAGATATTTTTTCCTGTAATATATAACATTCTCATATGTATCCTCTGCATTACGGTAAAAATGTGTATTGACGTCCAGACCTGATTTACGTAGTTCATCATATAAATCTAGTATTATAAACTTTTTCTGGCTTTTCTCAAGTTCGTCACGGATTTTCTTTCTATGTGCATAAGATGAAATAATCATAATATCTATATCCAGCTGGTCAATCATACTACATGGATATACTTCCAATTCTTTTCCTGCAATTTCCACAATTCCTTTTTCTTGCCTTGAATAGTCAAAAATATATTTAAACTGCAAAGTACATCCTTCAATAGAAAGAAGTTCTTCCGTATGATAACCAGCACCTCTTATTGCCACAGTTTTATCTTTTGGAATCTTGTTCAGTATTTCTACAATTTTCTTTTTAATTATTGATTCATAAAGTTCCCCTGTTACTTGTAAACCATACTTCTCCATGACAGATAGTATTAATGCTTTAATATTCATACTATAATCCTCTTTTCATTTCCAAACATTTTACTGGATAGTATTGTATAAAGAAAAAATTTCTATTTCCATTTTTTTAAACCATAATAAGGATATTCATCAAGTACAACATGCTTAACATGTTGTATTGAACCAAGTTCCTCTTTTACTCCTGCAAGTACACAAAGCTTCTTAATATCCTTTCGGAAATTTGACCTGTCAACAGGAGAACCTTTACTTGTCCTGAAAATAATACCAGACATAATTTTCTCATGTAATGCATATGTATAAAGATCTTCTATAATATCATCTGGTATCTTTATTTTCTTATGCCTATGTCCCCTGTCTACTTCAACTATACCAGTATCCAGTACTTCTATTGTTAACTTTTCCAATTCACAAAAACGTAAATCCATATGACAAAGTACCTGTATCATCATTGCAAGACGTTCTTTGTCATTTTGTAATGCAGTAAATACAAGTTTCTTATAATCAGAAGATGAAATCTGCTTTTTATTTTGTTCTATTCCATCAATATTTGCCGGGTCAAGTGCAACTTTCATATCTGCCCAGCCCATAACATCACAGAAATAATTTGCTGCTGCAAGGTAAGCGTTAATAGTATTTTTTTTTAATCCCTGGCTATAAAGCCACTGTTTATAAGAAATCATCTGTTCTTTTGAAAGTTCTTCACCATTAAGAAATAATTCTAGTTTCTGGATATTAGTAGTATATGAAATTATTGTGTTAGGGCTTCTATGCTGAATTTTAAGTGATATTGTAAAATCCAGTATACGGTTTTTAGTTATATGTGTAGACATAAGACATCCCCCTTATATTTTTATTAATAATTTTCCCATACCTTAATCAGAATATAAATTATTAATAAGGTCAATAAAATACATATTTATATTTTCCTATAAATTATTTTGTATATTATTCTTCCAGATATCCTTAAATCTCATAATATCTTCATCACTATAAAAATGTTTTATATACTTTCCTGTATAACAAGCTTCAAAATATTCTTTAGAAAGAACAATATTCTTTTGAGCTTTTTTGTATTGTTTATTGTACCATTTTTCCTCTGCAGTATTATCTAATATAATCTGAATATTACCAGCCTTTAAAAATCCAGAAAGTTTTCTAAATATTTTAGAAAGTTTTTCAACCTGGTATATAAATATTTCTATATTATCAAACTTATATATTGAATAGCCACTTTGTTTATCAAATGCCATTTTATAAATATCAATTCCAAAAAATGCCTCTAATTGTTGTTTAAAAAAATCCTGGACTAAATAATTATAATGTATTTTTTCTTTTAAAATATTGTACCAGCATTTTTTGCTACTTTTACCTATAATATAATTATCAAAAATTTCTTGGACATTTCCACCACCGTCCCAAAATTCATCTAAATCCCAAAGTTCACTATCTGTAATTTGAAACATAACAGATATATTTTGTTTTATAGGTTCTCTTATCCCTATAATCATACGTATTTTTTCATTTTGTAAAATATTATATAATTTTTTATCTAAAAATTTTAATGAATGTTGTAAAGAAACTGGATCTTTCCAATAATAATTCAATGATGATACAATTGTTGAGTTTCCAGTTTTAGGTGGAGCACAATTAAGATTTAAAATACTTTCTCCTGTCAGCCCCTTTTTTTCAAAATAAAAATTATTTATTTCCATCATATTTGTTAAAATCCTGTCACACCAGTCACATTCATAAAACCATTCTTTTAATTTCTGGTTTTCCCTTGATACAAGATATCTGCCCAATTGTCTTATACGTATAGAAAATTCAGTATAAGTAATATAATTATATATTTTGTTATTTTCTAGTTGTGTTATAATCTCTTTTTCAAATGTACTTGAAATTTGTATTAATGTACTTGTGGTATCTTTACTTACTTTTAAATAATCTGAAAAAGAAAAAACATTAATTCCACAAAATTCTGTACCATGTTTTAATTCATTATTATCAATAAATCCTTTAATATGTACTCCATTCTTCTCTAAAATTTCTTTTACCTTTATCCCTGCCTTAGAAGCTCCAAATAAATATACGTCATTATTCTTATAGACATTAAAATCCTTATCAATCTTTGAAAACTCTAACATATTAATCCTTTCAATAATCA
>VSNJ01000282.1 GCA_009774235.1 Lachnospiraceae bacterium | reverse complement strand
CCCTTGTCCTTATCGCCACTGTAATGCGCTTAAATCAAGCGAGAAACGCCCTCCATCGTGTAACAAACATTCCATACTGGATTGAGGGCGAAAGCAGTCTACTGATTTCGCCCTCTTGACTACCCACAAGCAAAGGCAGGAAAAGCTGTCAAGGGCGCGTAGCGCGAAGTTTACCCTTGACAGCTTTTCTTGTCTTTGCTACTCCCTATCGGTCGAAATGAAATTTCAATATAGCTTCAACCAGTTTTGCCTTTAACCTGTCCTGTGTATCGTCATTGATATGCCCCTTATACATAGACAGGTATTTTATGTGTGCGGTATAGTGCCTCAATACTGCGTCTACTGCTTCCGGCTCTCCGGCAACTGCTTTTTCAATTACCTCAAAAGGTATCAGCTTCTTGTTCCTCATATTTCAATCTCTCCCATTCTTTTCGTAACTGCTTCAGTGCAAGATTTCTCCTGCGGTTTATCGAACTCCTACAACGCCCGTACAGCCTGCCGATTGCTTCATCGCGATAGCCGACAAAGTAATATAGTAGTAAGACTTCCTGACGCAACTTCGGCAATTTTGATAATGCTGTCGCCAATCGTTCATTGTCAACTATCACTTCTTTTCCAAACACAAGAAATACAGTCGGCTTGTCCTGTTTTTCAAAGTAGCTGTCCGTAGCAGACGGTTCAAAATACTTTTCCGACATCAGATAGTCAAGGGATATTTCCCGTTCCTCTTTCCGCTTCAAATCCCGCCATGCGTTGATTGCTTCATGACGCAGGACAACCTTGCAGAACGCATGAAACGCATATTCGATATGTTCCATGAACTGTTCAGAATATCTCATCTTCTCTCACCCCCTTTCTTCCCAGTAGGGGGCTATTACAACAAAAACTCCATGCAGAATATATCCACATTGGTTCTTGGTAATATGAGTTATTAAGACATACTAAATGATATGTGTATTCATATCCATAGGCAGAATATCCCTCTTCACAAGACAAGATTTTTTTGATAATTCACCATAGCCAAAACTACCCGCGAAATAAAAAACAGACATAGCAGCACCTCCAATACCGCCATGTCCATGAAAGCTGTCCTGCTACATAAAACCGGCGGCTTTGATTATTATTTCAAAACCGCCGGCTGATGTTATTTTCGATAAAGGTGCGCATTAAATCTTCTGCCCGAACAGCGGTTTTTTTCTTTTCTGCCGCCGGGCAGATTTTGTTATTTATTCCCCCTTTTTGGAAAAGTGTTCCCACTGTCCATCTCCCGAAATTTGATGAATATTCATACATTTCTTAATTCTTCATGGGATATAAGTAACTGTACCTGAAAAACCACCTACTGAATATTGAGAAAATTAAGGTTGAGAATTGAAAAAGGCTGCCGTTTTGATTGGGTAGCCTTTTGGATTTTATTTGACTTATCGATTATTTATTTTCTCATTCAGATTCTTCTCTGTATTCAAAGACAAACCACTTTTCATTCATATAAATCTCTATTGTATCGTCTGCTCCATACTGATAACCAAATCCACTTCCAAAATTAGACTGATTATCTTCTGTTGGTATTTCAGTTCCATCGACAGTTGACGTTATTTCTCCATCCATATTTCCGCAACGCCAGTTGATCGTGCTTTCTTTCCCTGTATCATAATATAATTTACCATCCACTCTTACCATAGGGATTCTGTCATACATTACATCAGCTTCTTCCTGTTTGAGCATCAGCTCTTCATCCAAGTCCAGTCCCAGCATATTTCGTAAATTGCTTATGTATTCCGGGTCTTTCACCATATCATCCGTGACCATATAGCTGGAAATGGGATTCTGCCATGGAATCACAAAAATATCTCTGTCGTCTATGTCAAAGGCAGACAGAATCAATGCCATTTCCTCTGGTGAAGCACCTTTTAATGCCATTAACTCTTCCAAAGTTTTCTGACGGTTGGTTCCCTGCATCAGCCCAAAACGATAGTCATCCTCTGCCATCTGCCAAACATAAACCTCCAGCCCCTTGAAGGTTCCAAGCTCAAAGTATTCTGGGTATTTTTCACGCAATTTATCTATTTCAGGAGAGTTCCACTCATATTCTGATTCAAGACCATCGGAAATATGCGTGACATTTGCTTCTGAATTTGTGTTTTTTACACATGCACACAATACAATTGAGACAAGACTGCATAAACAAACAATACGGTATAATTTCTTTTTCATGGCTATTCTCCTCAAAAATATATTTTATATCATACTATATTTTACCGCATATTACAATGCAGGGTAAATAGTCGGAATTGTTTCTGACTACTCCCCATCGTCTGACAGTCAAATAAGCCTACCAATTGATTGCTGATAGGCTTATCAAATAATCCCGCAATTTAAAATTCATAGAATATTAAAACCACTAAAACATATTATTATACAATCCAAATGCATATTTATAGTCCGATTTTCAATGGGTACACAATTCCGAAAAGGGAGTATTTATTCAACAAATGGTGTTATAAGCAATTATTTTTCAAAAAGCATTGCAAGCGTAAATGCCTTATCAGAATACACACTTCCTGCAACATCTGCCCATAACTGTCGCCCAGCAAATTAAAGTTCCTGTCTCCCGCACAAAAACGTCAAATTAAAATCTCAGGTTTCAAATACTGTCTATAAGAACATGCTGCAGGAAGCGGCACGTTTTCCTCTTGACCATCCCATGCTGTTCCGATATAGTTTTTATGGAACAAAAAAGAGA
>VSNJ01000281.1 GCA_009774235.1 Lachnospiraceae bacterium | reverse complement strand
CAGGATGTTATTGATTTGCTGACAAAAGCATCCAGACATTACCAACAGACAATTCTTATGATTACGCACAACAACAGCCTTACTTCTATGGTTGACCGTGTATTGCGTGTCATAGACGGCGTACTGGCAGACTTGGGAGGTAATGCGGATGAAAAGTTATCTTGACCTTGTTCCTATTTCTGCAAAAGTACACAAAAAGCAAAATCGTATGTCTATTATTTGTATTTTGTTGGCGGTCTTTCTGGTAACGGCTATTTTCGGTATGGCAGATATGTTTATCAGAGGACAGATTTTGCAGGCACAACAGGAAAACGGAAATTGGCATATTGGAATAAGAAACATAAGTGATGAAGATGCAAATTTAATAGCTTCCCGCCCAGAAGTAGCTGCCGCAGCTGATTATGGGGTTTTTAATTACCGAGGTGGGCAAGGCTATACTTTGTCGGGGAAAAATGTAGTGATATGCGGCAGTGATGAAAGTGCTGTTACAGAAATTTTCACTTCATTGGACATAGGTACATTTCCCGCAAACGAAAACGAAGCATTGGTAACAAATAATGCAAAAAATATGCTGCATTTAGAAATTGGAGAGCAAATTGTTATCACTATGCCGGATGGGAGTGGAATATCATATACAATATCGGGGTTTATGAATAACACTGTAAGAATTATGAGCAAAGACTCTTATGGTGTATGTTTGACAACTGAAAGTTTTCGTGCCATTTACCCAGATGGGACAAACAGTAATCCCGCTGACTACACAATGCGCTTATTGAAATTTAAGAGTACCCGGAATATTCAGGGCAACATAGCTGAGATTAAGCAACAGTTTGGATTATCCGATGAGCAGGTGTCCGAAAACACAGAATTGCTTGGACTATTAGGACAGAGCAGTAATTCTTTTATGTTACAGGTGTATGCTGTTGCTGTCATATTATTTATCCTTGTTCTGATTGCAGGCGTATTGATGATTACAAGCAGTATGAACAGCAATGTGGCACAAAGAACAGAGTTTTTTGGAATGGTGCGCTGCATAGGGACAACACCTAAACAAGTTATGCGGTTAGTACGCAAAGAGGCTTTGAATTGGTGTCGCTTTGCAATTCCGCTTGGTATTGCCGGTGGTATTGTATTGGTTTGGGTATTGTGTTTTATTTTGCGGCAGCTTAGCCCGGAATTTTTTGGCGGTATGCCTGCTTTTAGCATAAGCTATCCAAGTGTTATAGCGGGTATTGTTGTCGGTCTGCTGACCGTTCTTCTTGCTGCCCGTTCTCCTGCTAAGAAAGCATCCAAAGTTTCTCCTTTGGCAGCGGTATCTGGAAACGCAAATGACCTACAGCCTGTAAAAAAAGCGGCGAATACCAAATTTTTCAAGATAGAAACTTCTCTTGGCATTCATCATGCAAAAGCAAGCAAAAAGAATTTTATTTTAATGATTGGCTCTTTTTCGGTAAGTATTATTCTCTTTCTTGCATTTTCAGTTACAATTGATTTTATGAATCACACATTGACGCCTTTACAGCCGTGGACTGCCGATATATCTGTTATCAGTCCAGAAAACACCTGCTCGGTAAAGGCTGAATATATTGAGGAATTGCGGCAAAATTCCGCCGTAAAAAATGCTTATGGGCGGATGTTCGCTTACAATGTTCCCGTAATCGTAAATGGTGAGGAAAAAGTTGTTGACCTTATTTCCTATGAAGATATGCAGTTCGGTTGGGCTAAGGATTATCTCTTGTCTGGCAGCTTGGAAAAAGTACAAAGTGAAAATAATACAGGACTTATCGTCTTTGATTCACAAAACAACATTGAGGCAGGCAATGTTATTACCTTAAATCTGAATGGAAGTCAGGCAGATTTGGAGATTGCCGGTGTGGTATCGCAATGTCCGTTTAACAATAGCCCAGGGGTTGGAAAACTAATTTGTTCCGAAGATACCTTTCGGAAATTAACGGGAGAAACGGATTATACCATCATTGACATACAGTTATCTAAAAATGCAACGGAAAATGATGTCAGGGATATTCACAGTCTGGCAGGTTCACAGTACACTTTTTCTGATGAGCGGATGGGTAATAGCAACACCCGTGGAGCTTACTATTGTTTTGGTCTTTTCATCTATGGCTTTTTAGTATTGATTGCATTGATTACGCTATTCAATATCATAAATAGTATAGCCATGAGTGTGGCTGCAAAAATGAAGCAATACGGAGCCTTTCGAGCGATTGGATTAAGTAACAGGCAACTGGCTAAAATGATTGTTGCCGAAGCATCTACTTATGCAATCACAGGTATTATCTGCGGCAGCGTTTTGGGAATCGTTTGCAACAAGATTTTATTTAGTAAACTTATAACCTATCACTGGGGCGATGCATGGAGTGTTCCCTTAGTTGAGCTTGGTATCATTATTGTTGTTGTAGCCATTGCAGTAATTTTGGCAGTAAGAAACCCCATCAGGAAAATGAAAGAAATATCCATTGTTGATACAATCAGTGCGTTGTAAGTGCGATGATACCAGGGAGGATGAATTAGGAAATCTGGCAGAAAACCTTAATTATTTATCTGCTTCTCTTTCTGCTACGCTAAAATGACATAATCGATGAATATTACCAGACATTAGAAAGCATTAAGAGTGGCACTCTGTATTCTAAAGATTCTGGAGATGGTGACAGTTGTGCTATGATTACGCCAAGTGATGATGTGGAATGTAGTTATGGGACTGATGTTGTAAGAGAAAATGGTGCGCCCGTAAACCGCTAATTTATTGGCGGTGCGGTCTAGTTAAAATACTCCCTTTAGCAAGGAGTAGGT
>VSNJ01000280.1 GCA_009774235.1 Lachnospiraceae bacterium | reverse complement strand
GGTTATTGAAGAAAGCAAATAAAAAATTGAACATACTAAAATCCATATTTTATTTGTTACAACTCCAGTAATAATTATTGCAAGACAAAATAAAACAATATTTATCAATAAATAATAATCTTCTAATTTAGGTAATATTTTTATAATATTTTTATTATTGTAAAGTATACAACGCACTAAAAAGAAAATAATAGGACTACTAACAGTAGTAATACCCCATATGTTTATACATCCAATATAATATCTATTATTTGTTTTTTTCTCTCTATTATAAACCCATATATAAATAAAAATCATAACTACTGAAAAAGATAATTTAATAATTGAATTAATGATTGATATTGTAATACCTGGTCTAAATATAACTTCTGTTCCAAAATTTAATAATAAAGAAACACTTTGTATAATATCATAAGATATGAATAAAACAAATAAACCTATATATTTCTTTTTTGTTTGTTCTATTGTTCTATAAATATATGCTATTTCTTCATATACATTTTTTTTAATATTTTGCATATAAATCCCCTTTCTTATACTTTATAATATAAAGTAATTTATAATATTTGTCAATCAAAAAATTCCTTTCTTTCATGTAACAACATATACATCATTCGCAAATTCTTTCATGGACTGTATAACATCCTTGTAAAAAATTTCTAGATAAATTTTATATGAAAAATATTTATATATTAACCATGTTATATAATTATCTTATACATATGTGATTACATAAAGACCTATAATAAAAGAAAATATAGTATAGCCTTTTCTGCCTTACTTGTCTATTATATGTCATATAACAGACAAAATAACCATGTTTCAATTAACTTTAGAAAAAACAAAAAAGAGAAACCACTATTAATATAGCATAAACTAATATAATAATAGAAAATTTCTCTCTTTAAATAATGAGAAACCTGCTTTATCTTTCTTTTTTATTTAATCAGAATAATAAAACTCAGTATATAAACTTGTATTTGAAAAACCTAAAACACTATCAAAATGTACAGTTGCTTTATAAAGTACCGTGGACGTGCGGCTACCATCAAGCATAGAGTATGCCGGCTTAGAAATATCTTATTTCAACAATTAATACGTGAAGATTTGACAAGTCAAGCGGATATTCGCAATCTGCAATGCCTGCTTGCAGGCATTGGCTACTTACCTACTTGCAAATCAACCTCTTTGCCGCATTACGACAATCTGTCAGGAGTCTGGACTCCTGGCAGACTAAGTAAGCCTTGGTAAACCAAACCCAGCACTTAAGAAGCAGGATACTTATTTAATAAAATTAAATAATAAAAAATCCACAAATTTATATAATATCTTACTCTATTAAAATATATCAGGAAGTGATGCTTTGTTTGACAACATTACAAAATAATAATATAATTTGTAAAATAATAATTTATGTAAGTAAGGAGAAATATACAATGCCAGGAGTTTTATTTGAGGGCGGTTCATTCAGGGCTGTATTTAGCTGTGGTGTTATGGATGCCCTTCTTGATAATAATATTATGTTTCCATACTGTATAGGTGTATCTGCTGGCGCAGCAAATTCCGCATCATATATTTCAAAACAGAGTGGAAGAAATATACAAGTATATGTAAATTACCGCAATGACAAAAGATATGTTGGAAAGAGAAACTTTCTTACAGAAAAAAGCCTTTTTGGAATAGATTTTGTATTCCGTAAAGTTCCAAATGAACTTATAAAATTTGACCTGGACACATTCAGGCAGTATACTGGCAAGTTTGTTGTAGTAGTTACAGATGCACTTACTGGTAAAGCAAAATACTTTGGAAAAGATGATATAGATGAGCAGTTCAATGTTTTTTGTGCTACATGTGCCCTTCCTGGAGCATTTCCAGCTGTAGAAATATCAGGTGGATATTATTATGATGGAGGTCTTTCAAATCCTGTACCTATTGACAAATGTATTGAAGATGGCAATAAAAAAATGCTAATTGTGCTTACACAGCCTGATGGTTATAAAAAAACCTGCCTGCCAAGGGAAAAACGCATTGCCAGGCTTATACAACACAAATATCCTGCCATAGCTGGCAGAATTCTGCACAGATATAAAAAATATAATGAATCACTGGAAATATGCAGGCAGCTTGAAAGTGAAGGCAAAGCAATTATATTAAGGCCTCCCTGCAAGCTTGAAAGCCTGGAAAGTGATATAAATATATTAAAACAGACTTATAAACAAGGCTATAACCTGGCAGAAAAAAAATTAGATGAAATAAAATCTCTTTTCTAAAACCAAAAATCAAACTTTAGCATATTAATTTCCATAGGTGGTTTGAAAGTTAAAAAGTATACAAATTTACTGGCTCTGGCAGGATATAACAGTCCTTAATATATTTTTACCAGAAAAGAAATGTTATAATCCAGCCAAGCATAACACCACACACATTCAGGCCCACATCAAACCACGAGAAATGACGTCCTTCAATAAAAGGCTTTGTCCTTTCATCTGCCCATGACCATATAACCGCTGCTGCCACACCATATAGGGGATTTAATAAATAACTCTTTAAAGTTATAACTAATAATATATTAAATACAAAAAATAAAAAAACATGTGCTGCCTTTCTTAAATATGAATTTAATCTATTAACGTTAATCCCTGCAAAACATAGCTTTTTGGCAAGTTCCATACTTGCTTTTCCTGTCTGCTCTCCATTCTGGTGTGATAAAAATGTCATAAATACAAACCATATAACAGTTAAAATTAAATATATATGCAAAATACCCCTCCTAAAGTAATTATTAATAACTTTTCTTACCAATATTTACTATAACATATAC
>VSNJ01000028.1 GCA_009774235.1 Lachnospiraceae bacterium | reverse complement strand
ATTATATATACTCCACTCCAGATAATATACTCTCAATTTACATAAACATATATTTAATTACTTAAATTCCAGTCTTTAGTCCTTTTCCATATAACAATTCCCAGCTTATATACACATATCCATCCAACTATTTAAATTAAAACACGTATACCCTGTTCCTTACAGCGTTTCTCCATATACCCTGCCATTATTTCCCTTATTTCCTTGAATTGTTCCTTTGTCTTATCATTGCATGTCCTAAAATTCATAAGTTTATCTAAATAACCTTGCTCCTGTGCAATACGCAAGCTTACAGGAAATACAAGCTCAAACGCAAGAGCTATATGTCCAGCTATATGGTCAGCAGGTGTTTTCTTAAGACTACGTAAAACTGCGTGCTGTTCCTTTATAGCCTGCAGGACATCATCAGAAATCTTGGCATTAACTGCATCCTCACTGCTAACTTTATATATAGTTCCAATAGGAGTATCATTTATTACTTTAAATATATCAATTTTATCTGCATCCCTTATTATATTACAAAACAACACAGCCCGTTCATCCAGGCCTTCCTCAATCCTGTAAGCACTATGGTTCCATATTGCCTTTCTTATAATTCCAATATCTGTAAGATTGCCATACTTATCTGTATCATTACATATATCTACATTATTTCCTATATATCCAGAGATTTCTCCATCATCAAATAATATCTCTGCTGCATAATGTGCATGGTCAATGGAATCTGCATCTGAAAATGTACCATACTTCCTAAGCTGTTCAAAACGTCCCACATCATGAAGCATACCTATAAGCCATGCCATATCTATATCATAACTAGAAAGACCAAGGTCTTTTACTATTTTATCGCACAAATCTGCCACACGGTATGTATGTTCTATTTTTAACCTTATTTTATCATTATCCACATCATAATTACCAGTGTATCTTGCAAATTCATCTTTAACTTTTTGCCTGTCTATTACCAGCTTGTCCACAAAATCCCTCATTCCATAAAATATATATTTATAAAACAAAATGCCATAGCATAAATGGCATCTAATACCAATTATATACTATGGCGCATTTTTGTAAAGCAGAAATCAAAAAATAAATTATAAATCCATAAACTGCCATCACTTATATGCAGCAAGCCTATAACTACAAAATCCAGATATATATCAGCAGACTGCTCTGTCTAGCTTGCCAGACGTACCTAACCCTGGATATTATCCATTATATCAAGCAATGTATCATACCCCTTCTCCACTGCTATCTGCAATGGTGTTATACCCTGGTTATCTGTCTTGTTATAGTCTGCACCTTTCTTTATAAGAAAACGTGCTGCTTCCTGGTTTCCATACCTCAATGCATAGTGTAATGCGTTGTCCCCGCTGTTATTAGAAACATTTACATCTGCACCTGCACGCACCAGCTCTTTTACTACACCTTTATAACAAAAATTCTGTGCATTTAAAATTAATGCTGTATTACCATTGTTATCTGTATGGTTTACATCTGCGCCCTTTTCCAGAAACAAAGGAAGAATAGCCATGTTGGTATTAATATCCATATATTGCAGCAACATAAGAGGAGTCTTTCCATCATTCCTGGCTATATCAATATTCTTTAATTCCTTTATTACTGCTGCCCTATCTTCTTGTTTTAAATCCCTGCCAAACTTACTTTTCATAACTGCAAGATGTGCAGGTATTTCACCATCTACATTCTGGATAGAATCATCTGCGCCACTTTCTTCCAGGATTTTTACTGCTTCTGTGTTTCCATATATACACGCAGTATGAAGTGGTGTATTTCCTGGGGTTGCAGGGCTGTCTTCAGTTATATTTACGTCCACTCCTTTTTCTATCATAATCATAAGCATATCATAATGGTTATTTCTTGCTGCCCAATGCAATGCCGTAGTTCCAGAATTATCTACATATTCCATAGACTCCCTTGAAAAAAGCTTTGCTGCATTTTCAAAATAATCATCTTTTCCACCATAAATCATATTTCTTTTATGCAATGAAGCTACAATACATGCAGGTGTCCGTCCTTTTATAAGAGGTTTATCCATATCAATTCCAAGACCTGCCAGCTTTTCTATAATACCTGTCCCATAATTACCTGCAAGGCATTCATCACGCAGACAGGTTACAATACCTCCACTATGTATAGGAGCGGTAAAGTCTATTCCATAATCCATACATATATCAATTACCTGGTATCTTTTATCATTCATCATAGCACTATAAAATATATTTGAAATACACCTTATTTCATCATCATCGTCTGTATCCACCTGGCTTATAAGTTTCTTTGAAAGATAAAGTGCTGTAGTAATATTATCCCTGTTATCTTCTGAAATACTGGCAAATGCATTACTTGTAATACGGCTAAAATTATTTAAATCCATATTACCAGCTTCACAGTCCCCCTCTGCCCCGTTTTCCTTTAAAAACATACATAGTGCATCATTATAACATTTTTTGGCAAGCTGTAATGGCGTCTCTCCTTCATTGTTCTTTTTATTTACATCAACTCCACATTCAATAAGCCTGAAAGCTGCAGTTATATGCTGGTTATAAATTGCCATCATAAGAAGTGTATTTCCATTACCATCAATATAATCTATATCTGCACCTTTTTCAATAAAGACATCTGACAATGCCCAGGAAATATTTGTATTACTACCATTAAGCATAAATACAAGTGGTGTCATTCCATTTATATCCTTTTTATTTATACAATCTGGCAGCAGGCGGGCAATATCCTCCCTCTGTTCCAGGCTTTTCCCCTGGCACTCGTATGCATACTGGATACCACGGATATAATGACAGGCAAGGTAATGATATGCATTCTTTCCATCCTGGCTGCAAATTGCACCGTCTGCACCATTCTGTATCAAAAGCTCTGCCATTGCAAAGTTTCCATAACAACATGCAAGCATAAGCGGAGTTATACCTCTTCCCTTGCAATCAGTTATATTAATATCTATATCTGCGCCTTCCAGTATCTTTTTAACAGAATTATAAAAATTATGCCAGACCAGCATATGGAATAATGACAGTCCCATGTTTCCTGCTGGCTTAGATATTATATCTACACTACAGCCATTAATACATTCTTCTATATCCTGTATCTGTTCATCTGTAAATACATTAAACCTGTATATACTGTTACTGCTTTCTTTACTATCCTCCCACCATGGTATATACTTACATCTGTTACTCTCACAGGAACTAACCAGTAAATCCGTTAATTCTTTTACATCCATTATTGCACCCCTTAAATTATATTTAATTTTCTGCCCCTGCCTCCAGAAGCTTTTCTACTATATCATTATTTCCATTTGCTGTAGCATAATAAAGTGCTGTATAACCTGCTGTATCCGTATATGTAAAATCTGCCCCATTTTCCAGCAATATACTTGTAATATAATTATTACCTCTCTTTGCCGCTATAATAAGTGCCGTTTCACCTGCCTCATTACGCATATCAACTTTTGCCCCATATCCAGCTAACTTTTTCACAAGATGCTCATTTTCATTATCTGCTGCCAGATGCAGGGGCACACAGCCATAACTTCCACTAATATTAGAGTCCGCACCTGCTTCAAGCAAAAGTTCTGCAACCATAAGATTGTCCTGCATTACAGCAATATACAACGGGGTAAGCTTTTCATCATTACGTGCATTAATATCAATACCACCTTTAGCAAGTATTTCCTTTACCATCTCCCCCTGTCCGTTGTAACAGGCATGGTGGAGAGGCGTATTACCAAAAGAATCAGCATTACCCAGACTCTCCTGTGACATACTTTCCATAAGCTGGACAAGTCCAAGTGCATTAGCATAATCAAATGCATTACGTCCCTGGTTATCCATAATTGTTACGTCTGCCCCAATACTTATAAAATATTTTGCTGCTTCTGCCTTTTTTGCTTCAATAGCATAAACCAGGGCTGTCCTGCCCTGCTTATCTGTAGCATTAATATCTGCACCTGCATCTGCCAGAAGCTTAATAATCTCCTTATTTCCAGAAACTGCTGCCATATGAAGCGGCGTAACACTCTGGTTAGAAATTATATTTACATCTGCTTCTTTACTAATAAGCTGTTTTACAATATCCCTGTATCCCTTTTTGCACACATAGTGAAGAGGTGCTAGTCCCATCTCATCTACTGAGTTTACATTAATTCCTTCCTTTTTCAGGAATGTTGCCACAACACCCTTCTGTCCATTTTGGCAAGCTTTCAATAATAACTTTTCCATTAACTCCTCCATCCGCATGGCAATCTTTGTATTGCCATTCTGTTTTTATAATATTTAAAAATATGCCTTTTGTACTTAACTGGCTGGACATCCCGATGACATATATACAATTTGTCCCTGATGTTCTTACAGATTATAACAAACCATACCACTAACTAATGTCATATATTTCCATCACTTATACAATTTATATTATACAAAAAGCAGCATAGCCAGAAATATTAAACCTTCCTGTTATGCCGCTTCTATATTAGAACTGGATATCAACGTTAGAGAAAAACTTTCCTTTATTATACATATCTATCTGTTTCTTTGCTGTAAGGTCTGGTGATGCCATATTTGCTGTTTCCTTTACAACATCAGGCTTTGCCTGGTTTGTTTTGTTGCCAGCTTTATCTACAGCCTGGCTTACCTGCCTTATTTCCTGGACAGCACTTCCAAGAGTACCCATCTTTGAACCAGAAATCTTTACTACCTTATTTTCAAGGGACTCAATCTCCTCTTTCTTGCCTTCTACATAACCTCCAGTTTCTGCCGACTGCCTGATTTCCCCTTCAAGCACACTAATTCTTCTTTCAAGCCCGCCAGCAACACTGTCCTGTACCCTGGCACGCTCCAGTGAAGCATCTGCTGAAACCATTGCTTTCATATGGTTTGAAGACATTTTCTCAGGTTGTAGTTCCAATTCTTCTTTTACATCAGCTACGTTTACCTGTTGCTGCTGTTCTTCCTGTTTCTGTCTCTCTTTACTGGCCTCAGCCGCTTTTTGTTGTTTCTCCCTGCGCATCTCCATCTTATGTTCCCTGAGCATATTGTTCAGTTCCATAATCTGTTTCTGGATTTCCTTACGCTTTTCTGCCTTTTCCTCCTGGCTTATATTATTATCAGAAGATAATTTCTGAAGCTGGCTCTGTGCACTTGCAATCTGGTTCTGGTAGTTCTTAGTCTCAGGGTCAGAAGCAGCCTGGTTCATTGTATTATTAACTTGTTGTATTTCCATTTTTTCAGGTCCGTTAATTTTCATTCTAACCATCCTCCTTTCCTTATAAAACTGAAATGCTGCTTATGGCAGCTATACCATAAATAAGAGCTGGCGGCTCCGCACTTTTGTATCCACAAAACTGCCGCCTTTATTCACAATCCAGGATACTGCTTTATTTTTATAGTAATATATTAATATATCAAAAAACGTTTAAACGTTCTTTATTCCAGCTAAAACCTGTATTCTGCAGAAACCAGAAATCCACGTACCAGTAACCAGGAGAGAAATTTCCCAGAAAAGTGTCTTAATTCCATTATATACCAAAACTACAAGATTGAAAATACCCAAACCAATATTTTTTCACTATTTACAGCCACATATAAAGAAACTTTTTATATAAAACAATACAACCTGTATTTGATAAAAATATCTGTATATTTATTATGAAAATTTCCTGAAAATATTTTTTGCACATACAGAAATTACCAAAGAAACCGCACCTGCAAATAAAATTACAATAAATTCATAATTTTTACAGACTTCAAATAATACACCATACATTGCATTGCCAGCTGGCTGTGCACACATCGAAACAGTAAATATTACAGATATAACTTTTCCAACTAGGTTCTGTGGGGTTTCAGCTTGTACAAATGACATCATCTGTATTGTAAAAATTGTTGAAAATACCATAATAATAAAACAACATACTGCTATAACAATATAATTTACAATACCTGGCAGGGCAAACAGCAGGACTATTCCCATTGGAAATACACATACAGCACAAATTATAATTAAATTCCCAGAAGATTTTATATCCAGTTTCTTGGCAAAAATACCAGCAAAAACACCCCCTGCCAGCCCTCCTGCTGCCAGTGCTCCTTCTGCTATACCACACAGGCGCTTGGCAAGCACAGCATCAAAACCTAATACCTCAGTTACCATATATGGAAGGGCAACAACAATCATAGATGACAAAAACAAGTTTATGCCACAAATAACTACAAGCTCTTTTCTAATAACAGGTCTTTCCTCTCTTATAAACTTTATACTCTCTGAAAAATCCTGCTTTATTATATGCCATATACCTATGCCAGACTCCCATTTTACAAATGGTATTTTAATAAAAAGTTCCATAACTGCAGACAATATAAAACATATAATACAAACATACAATACAGGTCCTAAACCATATGCACTATACACAATCCCTCCAAGTACCGGACCTAATAAAGAAGCAAAAGAACTTATTGTATTGATAATAGAATTAGCTGTCATAAAATATTCTGCACTTACAAGCGCAGGTACACTTGCCTGCACAGAAGGCTGGTATACACCTGCAATACTAAATAAAACCATCATAGTAACCGTTATTAGGAAAACAAGATCCACCTTTCCCATAAGCACTGAAAAAACTATAATAACTGCTGCTGTTAAAAAATCCAGTATAACCATAATATTACGTTTATTTATTCTGTCTGCAATAATTCCACCTATTGGTGACAAAAGTATTGCAGGAATAAATGCACATGCTGTAACCATTCCATAAAGAGCTGATGACCCTGTATGGTTCAATAAATACAGTGGCAAAGCAAATCTTATTGTTGCATTGCCAAAAAGTGAAATAATCTGTCCAATAATAACAAGGGTAAAATCCTTAGAAAATAATTTCTGGTTCATTTCTTATACCTCCATCTCTTCAATCCTATTTGTAAGATTACCATTTTAATACCGCACGACGGTATGTATAAATTTATAAATATATCTGCCTGTTTTTCAAGGCAGATTTTTATAGCTAAATATATATTTTTTGCAATCTGTTATATCACTTTCCCACTAGAAGACACTCTATTTATTCTTCTGGTAAATATCAGCCAGCTCTTGCAACCTGTGTAACATTTCATCATCTACAATATCCAGCCCAAAACCTTCCATCATCTGGCGGAACACCATAAATTTCCTATAAGACTGGTCTGCAGTATTATTAAATATCATAGGATTTATCCAGATATTTGCAACAATTATTATCAATTCTGCTAATTCTGCTGGATAATCTGTCTGTATAGACCCATCTGAAATACCTTGTTGAATAATAGGCTGTATATAATATGGTGCTGCTAAATTCACTGTTTCACGGAAAATACTGACAAAGAGGCTTGGATTATTACTTAAATCAGGCGCTACTGTAAATATATCATCCTGTACAGGCCTTAAAACAGACTCTTTAAAAATAGCCTTTAATTTTTCCTTTCCTGTAATATCAGTACGGTCACGTATTTCAACAAGCATCTTATTGGACTCTTCTGTCATCCTGTCTGTTACAGCCACCAGAATATCCTCTTTTGACCTGAAATGATGATAAATAGCACCCTTGCTAAGACCTCCCAGGTTATCAATAATATCTTGTATAGAAGTACGTTCATATCCCTTTTCTATAAATAAACGGAAAGCAACATCCAGTATCAAGCTGGCTGTTTCCTCAGGATGTTTATTTCTAGCCAATATTATTCCTCCTCACTTTCATACTGATGGTATGTTGATATTAACATACTATCAGTATGTTTGTCAAGTACAAAACCAAAACAGATTTTAATCTCATTAAATAAGCACTTTAAAATACACGCTTCTTAACCGATGGGTCTGATTTACCAGGATGCGTTCTTTGTTGCCCTATAATTATTTTTCAACCCATATTCCCTGTTACCTGGTTATATATAAGTTCTTCAATGTCCTCCTCTGTTTTTTCTAATGTAATAACAGATTCTTTAATAAATCCAATATAATCTTTTTCCCTCCACCATTTTTGCATTTCTTCTTCACCAAAATCATTACAATTTGGCTTTGTCTGGTGTCTTTTTAAAGTTTCCTCAAATGGCAAATCAAAATAATATGCAAATATATTATCTTTAAACTCCTTGGCGGCACATTCAAATAATGGTTTGTACCAGTCTGCATACATAATCCCCTCAAGAATTGTAACTTTACTATGCTTTTTACCATAGGCCAGCAATACCTGCATAAGTGGCAGTGCTTCCGTTGACTCTCCATCTTTTACTTTCAGCATTTCCCTGCGCACAACATCTTGTGAGATAAGCATAGTATTTCTTCCAAATTTCTGTTGAAGACGTTTTGCAATAGTAGTTTTACCACTTGCTGAATTACCCCTGATAATTATTAACACTGGCAAAACTATTGTACAAACTTTTTCACTATCCATATATACCTTCTCCTTTTATATAAATAATTCATTTATTTTATGACCACTACAAGCTTTTTTCATTTTCATGCTGCCTGCTGTAAGCAGCGTTTTACTAATATTCCGGGCATTCTGTGGACAGATGGCAGTACACCGCATACATGAAATACATTTCCCATAATCTGTTTCAGATGGTAAATTAACTGGAATTGCCCCAACAGGACATTTATCTGCACAAATACCACATTGGTTACACAATTTTCCAGACTTTGGCTTTATAGGAATACCACCATATTCACGGTAAGGCCTGTTTCCTGGCAATTTCAAAGATACTGGCAATGTTCCTTGTTCCATTTTAGAAAGAATTTTTTTTGCAAAACTGGCAATCTCTGCCTCATCCTGGGAATCTGGACGTCCTGTAGCAAACTGGTGCATAATAGAATGTTCTGCAACAGCTGCAACAGCTGCTATACATGAAAAACCAGACCTTTCCAGTACATCCTGTAACTCTGTGAATGTATCTTCATAAGCCCTGTTTCCATATACTACAATAAGAACTGTCCTTGCCTTATTTCCTTTTATCTGTTCAAGCCTTGATACAGCAACACCAGGAACTCTTCCTCCATAAGATGGAACAGATACTATACAAATATCGTCCTCAGAAAATTCAAATTCCCTAAAATCTGTTTTCCTTTCTGTAAGGTCAATATAATTACTGTCTGTACAGAATGATTTAGTAAATATATCTGAAACCTTTTTTGTGCCTCCAACAGGACTGAATACAATCTCATAAACAGACATTTCTTCTCCTTTCTTTTATGTGCAATATAAATTTATATACATTAACAATTATGGGGTATAAATTTACTAGATATATCCTGAAACATCTCTCTGGCTTCTTCTGAAGATATCCCTTCACTCTCTGCATAATTAAGAACTTCCAAAAACTGTTCAGAAATATAACGCTTAGGTTCTTCATTTGTAATGCTGATAATTACTTTAAATTTCTGCCAGTTCTTAGGAAGTATTATACCAGGTGTTTCTTTTAATAATTGTCTTATTTTAACATCTGTAATAAAAACCTCCCTGACACCAGACTGGTATAAAGAATCCTCTAATGCCTTTTTTTCAACTTCTGTAATTCCTTTGGGTACACATACAGCAACTGGCACTTTACATAACGGCTTTTTTTCCCATGTTTTTGATAAAAGATATGTAAATAATTTCACGGCTGCTATATAATCTGCAACCATTCCCCTGCGCAGAGGTGATATAACCTTAATATTATCTGCTGGATTTTCTGCCATTGTCAAAGCAGCTTCTCCAAATGCCATTATTTTGCTGCTTATAGTATTATATGCCACAAGGGACTTTTCTTTTAATACAATCCCCTTTCCCTTTATATAAATAATAATATCTGCTGCTTCAAACAATTTTATATACTGCCTCCTTCCAAAACTATTTATATTATATATTTCATATATAACAATGTAAAGAATAAATAGAAATATAAAAAACTCTATAAATTTAACTTGGACTTAAAACTGATATCATTGCAATAATATATATACTATCTTATAATATTTTTATTACAAATGTAAGACTTAAGGAGGAATATATTTTGAAAGCCCTGCCTCAGATTTCAGAAGCTGAATTTGAAGTAATGAAAATTGTCTGGAAACATGCGCCAATAAGTACCAACGAAATAACAGACTGTTTAGTACAGACAACTGACTGGAGTCCCAAGACAATACAGACACTTATTAAACGCCTGGTAACAAAAGGTGCACTTACATATGAAAAACAAAGCCGTGTCTTTGTTTATACCCCTTTAGTCGGCCAGGACGAATATATAGGCCAGGAAAGCAATTCTTTTCTAAACCGTTTTTATAATGGCAATATTTCTGCGATGGTATCTGCTTATATTGAAAATGACAGATTATCTGAAACTGAAATAGATACGTTACGCTCTCTTCTTTCCGGCAAAACAGAAAAAGGAGGAACTTAATGTGGAAAGTTTTATAATACATTTTTTAATATGTAATGTTTTTATATGTATTATTACCGGGATACTTCTTGCCGCCAGACAACTTTTCAAAAAAATCCTGACAAGCCGGATGCAATATAATTTATGGTTTCTTTTACTTGTATTGCTGGCAGTACCTTTTATACCATTTAATCCAGACTGGTTACAGAAATTTTTTATATGGTTTGAAAGTTTTAAAATACTTCCACATCAATATACAGATACTATGCCAGAAGAAACTTCTGCTTTCTTCCAATATAGCACTAAAGGCTGGATAAATGATTTAGGAATTGCTGCCAGCAGAAAAACACCTTCTGCAATCTGGTTAATATTATTTATCCTCTGGGTTATTGGCATTATTATAATGATTTTACTAATGTTGAAATCTGCAGTTTATTTTAATATTATTAAAAAATCTGCACTGCCATTACAAAATTCTGCTGTACGTAAAATATACTATAACTGTTTAAAAGAACTAAATATTAAAAAAATTATCCCTGTTTACAGCACTGCATTTTTAAAATCCCCTGTAATTACAGGACTGTTTAAACCATGTATTTACCTGCCAATACATCTGGTTTCTGGTTATAACCAAGATGATATACGTTATATAATACTACATGAACTTCAACATTATAAACATAAGGATGCACTTGCTAATTACCTTATGGACACTGCTATTATAATATACTGGTTTAATCCATTAGTATGGTATGCGTTAAAAGAAATGAAAAATGACAAGGAAACTGCATGTGATTCTTCTGTATTAGAAATACTTGATAAAGACTTTTACAAAGACTATGGAAATACATTAATAAATTTTGCTGGAAATATATCACGCCTTCCCTTTCCATTTACCAATAGCATAAGTACAGGCATGAAACAAATGCAAAAAAGAATTTTAAACATTGCAAATTACCATACAATATCATATAGAAAAAAACTTTATAGTTTTTTTCTATATATAATAACTGCAGTTTTTTTATTATGTTTTATTCCATTCTTGTCAATACAAACTGCTGGCAACAGCTATTATTCTTTCAACAGACATAACAAAAATATTACATATACTGATTTAAAAAGTTATTTTGGCAAAAACAAAGGCAGTTTTGTCATGTACAATACTACAGATAATTTATGGCAGATATATAACCAGGAATATGCATTAACACGTATATCCCCAGTTTCTACCTATAAAATATACAGTGCATTATTTTGTCTCGAATCTGGAATTATTTCTCCCAGCCAGTCATTTATTCCTTGGAATAAACAACACTATATATATGATATGTGGAATAACGGCCAGACTTTAAAATCCGCCATGCAAAATTCTGTAACATGGTATTTCCAGGATATTGACAAACAAGCTGGACTATCTGTTATAAGAGATTATATAAAAAAAACAGGTTATGGAAACCAGACAACCAGTGACAACTTATCTTCTTATTGGGCAGATTCTTCTTTAAAAATATCACCTGTTGAACAAGTTGAAATGCTAAAGAAATTTTATTATAACCAATTCGGATTTTCACCTGAAAACATTAATACTGTCAAAAATTCAATCCGTATTGCATCTTCTGGCAATACAGTCTTGTATGGTAAAACAGGTACAGGAGAAACAGATAATGGAAATAAATCTGGCTGGTTTATTGGTTATATAGAAAAAAATGGTAAACCTTGTTTTTTTGCTACAAATATCCAGGACAAAGGAATTGCTACAGGTGCTGCTGCAACAGATATTACTTTTTCTATTCTTTCTGGAATGGGACTTTGGAATACAGACTAAAAACCAGAAAACATGTTACTCTTATGGTAAATAGCAGAAAACTAAATCTGATAACTAGAAACTTAAACAATTATAATATAAATACAAAGTAAAAACCACAATATAAGTCACTGTTAACATAATACATTATAAAGTAAAAGTCCATGGATTATTTATTCAATATAATCCATGGACTTTTACATTACATTTTATCCTCTTTTAAGCCTTCTGCGTTGCATCTTCTTCCATATCTTTCTTGTTGCAGTACAAATCTCTTCTTCAATACCAAGATAAGCCGCCAGTATTTCATTATCAACAAGGTCCAGTGCCAGTTCTATATCTTTACCATCCCTGACAATACTATCCACTTCTTTTAGAACTTCCCTGGCTTTTTCTATTGGGACACTATCCAGTACAGGTACAAGTATATTGCCAACTTCCCCTGGAAGAATTTCAAGTACCCCGCCTCCATAACTACGTCCGCATATCTCTGTAAATGCAAAAGAAATACTATTGTAATATGATAAAACTATCCTTTCTGGCATTATCCCGTTATTAAATTTAATTCTATGCATTGTATCTGTTGAAACAGCATCACAACAATTCAATACGAATTTAGGGTATAAATTATTTCTCCTTAAAAAAAATGCATCTGGAACCCATATAGATGGTATACAATACCACCTGTCCCTAATTCTACACTTATATCCTTTATCTTCTCCTCTCTCTTCGCCCTCTTTAATATACTCCTGGTGCTTCTCCGGATACTTTTCAAGTGGTTTATCTGGAAAATCAATTAAATAAGCGGATTTTCCAGCTTTAACATTCTTCTCCCAGTCCTCTTTCCTAAAATAAACACTGTTGGCATGTGAGCTTCTTCCAACCAGAGGCTTTACAACATCCTTAAGCCCATATTCCAAAACAGTGTTTTGTGTAACAGAAAAGTATTTATTATTTCCTGTTGTAATACCAACATTAATAAGTGTTATATCAGATAACTTTTGAAAACGCTGGTCCTTTCTAAGCGTTACAATTAATTCATTCTCTTTGGCACTCATAAAATACTTTGTCCACTTTTCATGGACATGGTTTGTTTTTTGAAAGCCATTTGACTGCAAATCAAGGAAATCTAAATCATCAAGATTATTTAATTCTATAATACGTATACCCTTTTCTTCTGCGCCCTTTTCGCCTATAAAAACTACTATCTCCTGCTCAATATTTGGAAATACAAGTTCCTCAAATGTAAGCAAAGTAATCTTTGACAGTGAGTTTGCAAGAAACAACCTTAAATCTTCTGCGTATGCAACCTGTAACACCTCTGCTGGAATAACAAATGCAATCTTTCCATTATCACTTAAAAGATGTACGCATGCCACAATAAACCCTACCCATGTATTTATAAGTTTATTTGCTTTCATTCCATGCTCTGTAAGTATCTCAGACATTTCAGCCCGCTGTTCTTCTTCAAGATACTGATACCTTATATAAGGCGGGTTTCCAAGTACCAGGTCATATTGGACTGTATCTTTATTTAACTGGTAATAATGAAAAAAATCCATATTTAAAACATTTATTTTTTCACAATTTCCAATGCGTCCTATAATTTTCTGTACCTCAGATGTCTCAGTTTCAACAGCTGTAAGCTGTTCTCCATCACCGATTAATCCTCTTTCCAAGGCAGCATCAATAAATACCCCGTCACCACAGCTTGGCTCTAAAAAATTATGCAAGGTTTTATCTTTTATAAAGAAATCCACCATTTTCTCTGCAAGCTTAAGTGGTGTATAATATGCCCCTCTCAGTTTTTGCTCTGTACTATCTTTTTTTAAGATCATAATTTTTACCTAAAACCTTAAGCAATAGACATCCTCAATACGCTCTTCTATACGCTTTATCAGTTTAACCTTTTCATTTTCTATCACTTTTCTGGTTGCCTTATCTGGTTTTATTTCTAATTGTCTATTTAACTTATAAACCATTTTTGTACATGAAACAACTTCTTCATATGCTTCTTTTTGTTCTTTTACATTAAAATCCAGCTCTAAAAATGGTATTTTCTTTAACAAATAAGTACCTCTTGCTGTAAAGCCACCTTCAAAGTCACTGCCCATCGTCTGGAGCAGTTTTTCTGTGTATGGATGGTTTAACCACGCCTGTATATATTCCAGTCCATACTGGCTGCCAGGCAGTGCTGCTATTGCACAATAACCAGCAGTCCCGCCTGATGCAACCAGCATATCCTCTGTATCATAAGCATACATTGGCTGCTTGCTTAATACACGCACAATTAATTTAGGCGTATTAAAAAAAGCTGTCAATGCCTGGGTTCTTCCATACTGGTACCAGTTTTCATGTGTTGCGTTCTTTATATCCCGTCCTGTCCCATTGTTGAGGCATTTAGGAACCAGTAAACTATAACATGCACATAAATATTCATATGTTCCAGGATAAAACTCTTTCATTGTAGCAATATCAATTAACACACCCTCTTCTGTATAAGGAAAAATTATTCTTTTATCTGTCTTAAGCCGGGAATATGTTGACATTCCTTTTTCATCTGCCTTGGTTGGCTTAAAATATGGTTTTAAAATGTTCTTTTCAATAGAATATCCACTGCCAAATTTATTAATCTTTACAATATCATCAGTTTCTGAAATAACTTCATCTTCTGAAAACCAGTATACGGGCTCTGGTCTTTCTGCACTTGTCTGGATTCCATTAAAAATTTCAACAACCTCACCTAGTGGCTTTGAATATTCTTCCATTTTAGCTATTATTTTCATAAATTCAATATCTGTGGACAGTCTCCATGGTGAACTGTCCAATACTGAATTTTTAACTATTATATTTTCTTGTTCCTGTCCCGTCCATAAACTTTGTAATGAAGTTACATTTGTATAACACATTTCTGTACTGCATCCATTAATACACAATACAATAGAACTATATATTGTTTTATCTGGAAAAAGCTGCATATCCCCAAAGTCATCCAGTTGTATTATCTTTGTTGAAAGCAGTTTCCGTATTTCCTGCCCAGCAACAATTTTAAAAAATTTATTTGGGACAATATAACACATTAAGCCATTATCTTTTAATAAGTTTAATGCTTGTTCCATAAACAAAAAATATTTGTCAAATTGTTTATACGCTGTTTTAAACTTTTTCTTATAAATCGCAAACTCCTCATCTGTTTCTAATGTATGTATATCTTCTGTTTTAACATATGGCGGGTTCCCAATTATAATATCAAATTTTCTTCCTTTGTTAAATTCTTCCCATTCAAACGGTCTTACAGATTTAAGCAAATCAAATGTTATTTCCCCTGTGCCAAGGTCTTCTCTTGAAATAAGGGAATTACCATTCTGGATATTTCCACTTAAATCTGGAAGAACAGGAACACTTTCATATATTGATGCTGGGGTTTCATCTTCCACCAGCTTAATAAGCAGTGAAAATTTACTAACCTCAACAGCATGTGCATCAATATCCGACCCATATACACATTTAAGCAAAATATTTTTCTTATCAGAAAGCGGCAGCTTCTTTTTGCCATTACCCAGTTCTAATAAATACCCTGGGATATTTGCCATATACCATTCTACACAATAATCCATAAGATACTGGTAAACTTCTTCCAGAAAAATCCCTGAGCCACACGCAATATCAGCAATCTGTATATCTTCAATTTCTTTTGGTGTCTTACCATTGCAATATGGCCCTAATGTTACTTTTACCATATATTTCACAATCTCTACAGGAGTATAAACCACAGAACGGTATTTATATTCTTTCTTTGGGGCTAATTTAATCTTATCATTCTCTAAAATAAGGCTTTCCGTTAAAAATGCTTCATAAATTTTCCCAAGTATTCCTGGCTCAATAATATGAAATAAGTATGGTGTCTGTGGATAATACAAAGACATAATCATTTCAAAAATAATTTCATTATCCAGGTCAAAAATAATATTGTCACCACCAAAAAGCTCAGAATTATACCTTTTATCTGCCTCTTTAAAAACACGCATTAAAGAATCCTGCAGTTCTGGCTTGCTTTTTGCAGTCTCTTTTAATTTACTATACAAAGGAAGGTTCCTGTCTTCACAGATACGAAGGAAAATAATCTGGTTTATAAACTCCTGTACCACATCATTTAAAAAATCAATATCCTTATATTCTGATGAATTATTATATAAATATGTTCCAATTTCTAAACGCCACTGGTTAATCTGCTCTAAGAAAGTATCATCAATTTCTGTAGCATACCTTTCTGTATTCTGGAAATTACTATTCACAAATCTATCAAACTTGCCAGAATACACACTATCTCTTGAAAACAAGGAATAAATCTCATCATATTTCTCTAAATATTCAAGATAATGATAACATTTATAAAGTGAAGTAGTGGCTGTATCACCCTCTTTTGGTTTATTTGTTGTATCAAAAACCATTAAATATTCAAAGTTTGATAATACAGAAATCTTATGTTTTGCGTTCCATCCATAACTTCTTGACTGTATAGCTGGACCTGTTTCTTTCTTAATATTAACTGCAGGTTTTTTTGCTTCAACAAATATTTTAGAAACACCATTTAATGTCAAAGTATAATCTGGTCTTTCAGTTTCATTTGAAAATCTTTCAACTACCACTTCTTTGTATTGTGGTGTTACACCTTTTCTATTGTGTACATCCCATCCAAAACACTCTAACAGAGGACTGATAAACTCATCCCTGCAGTCCTGCTCATTATATTCTTTGGCATTTCTATATGTTTTAATATTTCTTTGGTACTGGGTTATCAATCTTTGCAAATCATCTTTTTTCATAATCATACTCCATACAGCCAGTGAAACGGATATCTACAACCTGCAGACTAATATATGTTATTTTGCTGCCCATAACCTCATAAAAAAACCTTATAATACCTGCATACTGCCTGTCATATCTTTAATACATAAAGGCAATAACCTTTCTTAATAAGGTTAAATTATTTATAAAGCACTTTTTCCACTTTTTACCCATTCATCAACTTCTGATAACTTAAACTTCCATAGTTTTCCTATCTTATGTGCTGGAATATCTGTTTTCTTTATCCAGTTTCTAATGGTATCCTTTGTTACCCCTAAATAATCTGCTGTTTCTTCAAGACTTGACCATTTATCTGCTAAATCCATCTTATATCCTCCAAACTAAACATCAGCTATTATACTAACCAGCATTTATATTATATATTTCTTTTCCATAAAAGTCAACCATATGTTCTGTAATTTGATATGATTTTATATTATTATTTAGTACATTTTTAAAAACTAATGCAATTTCTAATGTAAATTTATAGAAAACTGATGTCTGTTTAACATTTACCAGGTAAATATATACCATCCATTTTGTTTTTATACTATCAGCTTTTCATTATCCCATGCTGATATAACATTAGATGAGTTTTTCATAACTATTGCTAATTTTTCAGGATATTTACCAGAATCCCAGTTTACTGATAAAAATAATTCCTCTAGTTCCTTTATACAATGCCATACAGTAAACTACTGGTGGTCATATTATAATATCTTTTCCATTCCATTCAATTTTAACAGCATTTGTTCCATTAACTGCCCAGTCTGTTATTTTTGAAACAAATTTGGGAGTTACTGCCCCAATAATACTAAATGGAACTATATACCTGTTCCACCGTCCATCTGTTTTCCTGCCCTGGAAATAACTTCCCTTATTAGATGATGCATTAAAATATTTAACAAAAAAATCTCTTGTCTTTTCTAAATTATCCACATACATTGCAATATGTTCTATATTCATAATTTTATTCCTCAATAAATTATATTTAACTTTACTATTTTAAAAACCATATAATCACAATAGCAGACCTAACTAAAGAAAATAACATAATAGCTAAGACGGATTTCATATTTAATTTATTCCTATCCAATGGCTGCTCCTTATCTTCCCCAAAATTTTATTTTAACATAAACTGTACATTATTTGAATATAAATATTTCTTCTATAGGCACACCGACTACCCTTGAAATATCAACCGCTAATTTAAGTGATGGATTATAGGACGCCTTTTCCAGCCGCATAATTGTTTCCCTGCGCACTCCAGTCTGTGCTGCTAACTGCTCCTGGGTTAATCCTTTTAATTGTCTGTACTTTTTTAATCTGCACTCAAAACCAGGCATATTTTATTCCTCACTTTCATCAATCTGTAAATCATTGTCATAATGATATAACAGAAATTCACTAAGAAATAATTCAAGCGCCAGGGCAAGGGAAACAATAATTATATATGCAATAAATGTATATTCAAGATTTCCCATAAGCCTGCCCTGTCCTAATATTATGGTAGCAATAAAAATAATTGTTAATGTTGTCTTATTTGTTGAAAAATAAGCTTTCATTTTATTTTCTTTGTATCTCTCATCCATAAATGTACCTGACAATTTTCCTTCATAAAAGAAACCAAAAAATCCAAAAAATATAAAAAATCCAAATGGAAAAATAGTTTTATCTATACTATAAGTCCAAAAACCAATAAACCCTGTAAATCCAAATAAACCTAAAAATCCAAGTTTAGGATTAACTTTACGTGTTAATTGTGAAGATGTTTTTTTATATTTATTTTCAGCCACCACTTGTATAAATAATACTACAAGATACACAATATACATAAAAATAAAAATCCCTGAGACAATCATAGGAATGTCTTTTACCCTGAATGTATATCTAGACAAATCCATTGGTACAATAAACCTTGAATCATTGAAAACTATTGTATACCATGATGATACCCCTGTAAATATAACACACAATATACCTAATAAAATTGTAAATCTGTTTTTAGTTTTTTTCATAACTACCCCTCCTAAAGTGATATATTTATCTCTTAATAGGATAAATATATCACTTCAGGATTATAATGTCAACAAAAAAGATACAAATATATCACAAAACATTTAATAATATGTATCAGGTTTTTTCTGCTATAAAAATATATCTTGCCATTTCTTTACAAAATTCTTCAAATGGCTTACAGGCACACTCTGTCTGGCATATTAACATATCATACCAATTTCTTTCCCCTGCTTTATAAAAATCTTCCTGGAGTGATATGGCAGCTTCCCTCTTTTTCTTTAATAATTCATAACACTCTCCAGTAATATCAATAACCTTATAAACAATACCATTTTTTCTTAATGCTTTTGCCAGCTCTGTAGAATTTACATCTTCTGTTTTTAGCATAACATCACCTTCCTGGTAACCGCAAAAAAATATACCACCTCTGCGAAGCCATCCCCATATCTGCCCTATAAAAGAAACCATATCTTTTGCAAAATAAATAGAGTCCATAGAAATAACCATGTCAAAGGAACTGCCAGGATAACTAATTTCACCAATAATTCCCCTTTTAAAATCTGATTTCACAGGATACAAGTCTTTTGCTGTCTTGATTGCATTCCATGAATAGTCAAACCCATGTATATATGCTGCCGTTTTTTGTTGTAAATAACCTGCCATCTTTCCATTTCCACACCCTATATCCAGAATATGAATTTCTTCTTTATTTGGTAAATATTCTAATATTCTGTCTATTTGCTGGACATCACTAAACCCATCCTGGGAAAAATCTTCTCCAAAAGCTTTTTTACAAAACTCCGGAAATACTTCTGATGATTTTGACATTGTATAGAACTTTTCATACTCATTATAAAATAATAATTCCTGTCTCTCCATCTTTTTTCCTTTCAATATAATTAATTTCAAAAAGCTGCCTGTAAATATACAATATTTTACCATAACCTGAAAGTATCCACCACAACATATATAATTAAGTATAAATCCAGATTTGTAATATATTAATGTCTGCTGCCAATATTATTACATAACCAGTAAAAATAATACCTTCAATAACCAAACTGGACATTTTGCAAAAAGCATGCAAAATAGTACCACAAAATCTATAATTTTAGTATAAATTATGCCAGAAATCTTAAATTTAACTATAGTGTGAACTATAACTTTATTTTTCTTATATAAACTGTTATACTTTATATATTATTTTTAATTCACAGACTGGAGCTTATAAATGATTGGAATATATTTTAGTGGAACTGGAAACTCCAAATATGCTTTAGAACTTTTCCTTGATAACTATAATAAAGCAGCCAGGGCTTTCCCCTTAGAAGATAAAAACATTATTCATTATATAAAGGAAAATAAGGAAATCGTTTTTAGTTATTCTGTACAATTTAGCAGTCTTCCTAAAATGTTGAAAGATTTTATAGACCATCATAAACATTTATGGCGTGGAAAAATAATCTTTGTAATTGCAACAATGGGACTTTTCAGCGGAGACGGGGCAGGGATTTTAGCCCGGAGACTGCAGAAATATGGTGCAGAAATTATTGGCGGCCTTCATTTAAAAATGCCAGACAGTATAGCTGATGAAAAAGCCCTAAAACGCCCAATAACCAAAAATAAAGAACTTGTAAAGAAAGCAGAGAAAAAAATATACTCTGCAGTAAAAAGTATAAAAAATGGCAATCCCCCACAAGAGGGACTGGGCTTTTTATGCCATATTGCTGGATTATTGGGCCAGCGCCTGTATTTCCAAAGAAAAACCAGGCATTACTCTGATAAACTGGAAATTAACAACAGAAAATGTATTGGCTGTGGCAAATGTGTCCTGGCATGTCCTATGGAAAATTTAACTATTTCAGATAATATTGCTAAAGCAAACAACAGGTGTACAATGTGTTACCGCTGCATAAATATATGCCCAAAACAGGCAATTACTCTTTTGGGAAAATATGTTGTCCAACAGGGTACAATAGAAAAATACCTGTAGATTATAATATAACAGGGAAGCAGAAGCTTCCCTTAGAACTGTTTTTTATTTTCATTCCAATGACAATGAAGAAATCCATTGGGCAAGTGCATGTTTCCCCCATAAGTAAGCATCTTCCCCTCCTGGGATAGAGATATATTTACCTGGTACGCATTTTCCAGCTGCATTATACTGTTGGAACAAATCAATCTCTCCAGGCCAGCACATAGCTCCATACAGGCTGTCATCTGTTTCCTGCCAGATAAACCATAATGGTTCATCCTCAGCACCATCAGCATCTATCAGCCATAATTTAAGTTTACTGGCAACTTCTTCAACATATTCCTTTGGCAGTGCCGTTTCTGAAAGTCTTCTGGACAAGTCTGCCCTTATATTTTTACTTGTGTACTCATAATTAATCATAACATCCACTATAGGCAACAGCAGAAAAAAAGTATCATTATCAAGATTTTCCACCGAATGGTAGGACAGGCATGGCTGATACAGCTCTTTGCCTTCTACTCTGTACTCTACATGGTATCTGTACAACAATAACATTATTTTATTGCCATCTGCAGCAACTATATCAACCGTCTTATATGGTGGAATGTTTTCCTGTCCCTTATTATTCCTTGGCAGCTGGCTGCTCCATTGATACGGATGTGGCAATTTTTCTGAAAGATATCTCCACAGAAAATGGCAGTGTGGAAATGCGGCGCATAGCCAATATTGCAAAAAAGTCCAGTTTGTCATAGTTATATTATCTGCTTCACTTGATGTATCCATATCTCCAGCATTTTGATATATTATTTTGTAAAAATCCATATCATTCCCCTCAGACTGCACTAAAACTCTATTTTCTAAAGCCATACGCCCTGTAAAATTCATTTAATCCAGCCCATTTTTCTCCCCATAATATCAGGGTTATCTGGCATTTCTGGAAGTTTAACTGTTTCGGAAAAGCCAAAGTATTTATCATTATCCAGCTCTGCAGTCCTGTCTACCCAATACTCCAGCCAGTCTAAAAAGTGGAAAGGCTTTTTGGTTTTTGGGTCATACATAGGGATAATACCAACGTCATTGGCAAGGTCCAAATACCAGACAGTACCATAAGTTGCAGGGTCTTCACTATTAACTACCAGAACACTGTCCATGCCACACCCCTCTGTACACAGTGTAAGCAGGCCATTATCAGCAGCAAATTTTACATATTCATCATAAAAAGCATCCATTTCTTCCTCTGTCATATATAGAAAATAAACTGGATTATCTAAGGTATATGGAAATGGTTGTTCCACATCATACTCATTATCATTATACATCTCCAAACCATAAAATGGCTGGCTTCCAGAGCCTGCCACAGTGGTAATAAACCTGCGGTAATCTTCTGGCAGGCGTATACCCTTTTTCTTCTCAAAACTTGCAACCTTATTTTCTGGCACAGGTGCTTCCCAGACACACGGCCAGTCACCACAAGTAATATAAAACTCCCTTTCCTTAAGTGCTTCCATTTTAGACATAATCCGTGCAATCCGGTCATCATATTGTTTAAAATCCATTGAAATCCCCCTTAACAATAGTTTGTTTAACCAAAACCATAATACAATTTTAATAGTTTTACTATTATATATGCTGTATTATAACATAACCTTTAGAATTTTACTATTATATCTTTGTTAATCCTTTTTAATTTTAAAAGACACCCTGGCAGACCTCTTCCAAAACCAAAATAAATTTTTGTGAATAAACTATTGACATACACATATAATGGTGATATAGTGTATAGCAAATTTAATATTTTAAACTGTTGAAGCGGAGATAACGGCAATAATGCCTTTACAGAGAGCCTGTAATGCTGGAACCAGGTAAGAAACAAGTTGTCAAATGGACCGCTGAGGGCGCAGTCAAATGTAATTTTTTTACAAAGTATTCTGCGACGCTGCAGGCAAGCGTATAAATGCCGGGGGTATGTTAGTATCCTGCTAAGTGCATGGGTATACCATGAATCAAGGTGGCACCGCGGATAGTGTCTTACTATAATTTAGTAACTATTCGTCCTTGACAGAGCAATTATTTCTGTCAGGGGCGTTTTTTGTTTGTGCAAAACTTCTTTGATAAGAAATATAATTCAAAGGAGTTTTCTTGTTTCTTTTAAGGAGGTAATTAAAATGCTACTTACAAAACTCTAGTGTCTGGCATGACGCCAGAATATAAATTATAATAAGTAAAATAATAAAAACCAGTAAACTTAATTTTAACCATATGGAGGTAATTACAATGAAAACCGAAAAAATCCCTTACAAAATATATCTCAACGAAAACGAGATGCCAAAAGCATGGTATAACCTGCGTGCTGATATGTCCCAGAAACCAGCACCACTTTTAAACCCTGGTACACACCAGCCAATGAAAGCAGAAGAACTTGCAGGCGTTTTTTGTGATGAACTAATTGAACAGGAACTGGATAATGACACACCATTTTTTGAAATTCCAGAAGAAATACGAAATTTCTATAAGATGTACCGTCCATCACCACTGGTACGTGCTTACTGCTTGGAAGAAAAACTTGGTACACCTGCAAAAATCTATTATAAATTTGAGGGAAACAATACAAGCGGCAGCCACAAGCTGAACTCTGCCATAGCCCAGGCATATTATGCCAAGAAACAAGGGCTTAAGGGTGTAACCACTGAAACCGGTGCTGGGCAGTGGGGTACTGCACTTTCTATGGCATGTTCATATTTTGACCTTGACTGTAAAGTATATATGGTAAAATGCTCATATGAACAGAAGCCTTTCCGCCGTGAAGTAATGCGTACTTATGGTGCATCAGTAACTCCGTCACCATCTATGGAAACTGAAGTAGGCAAAAAAATACTTGCTGAGCATCCAGGCACTACAGGAAGCCTTGGCTGTGCCATTTCAGAAGCAGTTGAAAAAGCTGTATCCAGTGATGGCTACCGCTATGTACTAGGCAGCGTGCTTAACCAGGTACTTCTCCACCAGTCAGTTATTGGTCTTGAAACTAAAGCTGCCTTAGACAAATACAATATTAAACCAGATATTATAATTGGTTGTGCTGGAGGCGGCTCTAACCTTGGAGGCCTGATATCACCATTTATGGGTGAAAAACTGCGTGGTGAAGCAGATTACCGCATTATTGCTGTTGAACCTGCATCCTGTCCAAGCTTTACCCGTGGTGTATATGCCTATGATTTCTGTGATACAGGAATGGTCTGCCCTCTTGCCAAAATGTATACACTAGGCAGTGATTTTATACCTTCTGCCAGCCACGCAGGTGGTTTACGCTATCATGGTATGAGTTCTACACTTTCTGAACTGTATCACCAGGGATTAATGGAAGCAACCAGTGTTAAACAAACAGAAGTATTTGAAGCAGCAGAATACTTTGCAAGAATTGAAGGAATCCTGCCTGCACCAGAAAGCTCCCACGCAATCCGTATTGCTATTGACGAAGCAAACAAATGTAAGGAAACTGGAGAAGAAAAAACTATTGTCTTTGGTCTTACTGGTACAGGATATTTTGATATGGTAGCTTATGAAAAATTCCACGAAGGCCAGATGAGTGATTATATCCCTACTGATGAAGAACTTGAAATTTGCCGTAATAAACTTCCAAAAGTTGAATAAACAATACTTTTAGACAATGTGGGCGTCGTATTACAACGACGCCTTTATTAATAGAATTTTTAAACAAGTATTGGTTTAAGTTTATGGCAAATCATATTAACTGGCAGTTATATGCCTAAACCAGTTATATAAATTTCTTTAACAGGAAATGTTATTTTTACTAATCCTGCTGCAACAAACTCACCACATTTTTTCTAAATTTATATAATATTAAACCACATTTTTCTTCTAAAATTATATCTTCATCTTCCTTTGTAATAGATATAGCATAATACACTTTTCTTCATCCCATAATCTTTCCATGCACTCCAGTTCCCTAGCTTCCATATCTGCCCATACTGGAAACTCCTTATGTGGTTTTGCATAAATCTCCCAGCTTTTTGAGATTTCAACTATTGGTTTAACTTCCTCAAAAATCCTTCGCTTGTGGGTATCTTTAATTTATTGTATCATTAAAAATGTAAATCATATATATTTTTTATTACTTGAGAGGTTAAATCCTTTTGTATTTTGTACAAAATAAATTATTAAAGACATCTGGTAGAAATGCCAGTACAATAGTGATATGCTGGAGATTTCATAAAAAATATAATTAATAATTAAGACAATCAAAAACCGTAATATTTAACTTCTAAAGTAATAATATAATTGTACAACCAATAAAACATATATTGTAAGAATGGAGGTAAGCAGACATGAAAATCCAGGTAGGACAAAATATACGTTCCCTGCGCCGTAAACGCCAGGCCAGCCAGGAAGACTTGGCAGAAACAATAGGTGTTACTGTACAGGCAATAAGCAAATGGGAAACAGGAAAAGCAAATCCAGATTTAATGCTATTGCCAAAACTGGCAGAATATTTTGAAATAACTATTGATAGTTTATTTTATATTAACGAAGATGAAAATATACTGTCAGAAGATTCTGCAAATATTCTAAAACAAAATTCTAGCTGGTGGGCAGGTATCCATGAAGCAGATATGACCACAACCGCCCTGCCCCACTATGGTTTTTTTACACCAACAGAGGATACACTTTGCCTTATGGGTGACATGAGAGGAAAAAATGTACTGGAAATTGCTTGTGGCAGTGGAGATTCTCTTGTCTGGCTGGGAGAAAAAGGAGCAAAGGAATTATGGGGACTAGATATTTCTTCTGCACAGATTAAACGTGCAGATGCATTATTAAAGAAAAGTGGAAAAAAGGCAGATTTATTTGTATCACCAATGGAACTGGACCCAGGATTACCACATAGCCACTTTGACCTGGTATTTTCTATTTATGGTCTTGGATGGTCTATGGATTTAGAAAAAACTATAATCCATATAACAGAATATTTAAAGCCTGGCGGAAAACTGGTATTTTCCTGGGATAATCCGCTTATGCAGTGTATTATCTCTGAAAATGAAAAACACAGTTTATACCGGTCCTATGTGGAGGAAGAAGAAATTTTATTTTCCAATAATGGAGAAACATTCCACTTACATAACTGGAAATTGTCCACATACTTAAATTGTCTGGCAAAGCATGGATTTCTTATTGAACAGGTAATAGAAGAATCAGATTATAATGAAAATGAAGCAAATATTTTTCAGGAAGGAAAATTTTATTCTGCAGGGAGAGCCAGATTTCTAAATACTGCATTTATTATAAAAGCCCGGAAATTATAATAGCATATAAAAAACATATCCTGTATATAAGAAAATTAAAAAATGCTTAAAATCTTTGTCAAAGCAGTTTTAAGCATTTTTCTTTATTTGTTATCTAATTAAAAATAAATTAAAATTTAGATGCCAGATTAAACACTATAACATTTAGTACTTAAAGTTCTTTTATCAAAATATAACTAATCCATGGAAAGTATTTATTATCTGGATAATAACCAGTTTTCATAAAAATACAGAAACCAACAATAATTTTACCAGTAATAACAGCAAAAACACTTTCCCAGCCAGCCAAGACATGGCATGCCTTTCCAACAAACCTGCAAAATAAGCTATTACAATCCATGAACAAGTTTTTGCACAGTTTATTAATCCATTAAATATAGAAAATTTTTTCATCAATCTTTTCTATTTTCATTTTACATCTTCATTATCAAATTCTTATTGTATACTTTTAGAATTACAATAATCTCCTATTAATGATTTTTTTGAATAATAAAGTAAACTTTTATTTATATTTAAAATGTTTTACTCTTTTTCTCTTTATAAATACTAATAACAGTGCTGATAATACATAACAATGTAAAAAGGCTTGTAAAGTTAATCCAAATATCTCTATATGCTGTTTTGGCTAATTCTTCCTTAAATCCACAAAACCATACATATACAAATACTAATAACTGGGATGGTACATAAGCAATGACGTATCTCAAAATTAATGGTCTTACAGATAACTTTGTACATAATTCAAATGCTATCACACCAATTAAAATAATAATAGCCCTGTCTAATTCATGCCAGTTACCACTTGGATCTTCATAAATACCATTAACCAGATATAAAACACTATTCAATAATGTTGTAATAGTATATATTATTGAATAACCTAATATTATATTTGTCCATTTTCTATTATTCATTTTACTCCTCCAAATTTCTATTTGCCATCTTACCGCCCTTGCTCTTAATATCTGGCTCTTTGATGACAATTACTTTTAAATTCTTTGCTTCAATATGATTTTCCTGCTTACATTATGGATAATAAAGAGAAAAAATTTAACCTAATATTCCTTATTCTTAATTATGCCCTCCACTCTCCTTTATTTTTTTTAAACTCTGGTTTGCACGTTTTACATCATGGAATAATGAAATATAATATACAACTACCCCTATCAAATATGGAACTGTGAAAGACCAAAACATATCTTTGTAAGCATCTTCATGCAGTGGATGAAAACGCCCAGAAAGCCATGTAACCAGCATTACTAATGCAACCAACACTACATATTGCACCACAATACAAAGTAACAATGGATATTCTTGAAACCGGTAATGCTGAGAAAGCACAAATGTTGCCACCAATGATAAAAAAAACATTACTAAAAGATTTTCCTGATAATTTCCAAAAATATCCTGTACAATAGCCTCCAATATAATCTTGCCAAGAGAAAGTATTGTGTAAACTGCACATACAATACCAAAAAAATTATGTCTGTCAATAATCTTCATAACACACCTCCTGTATATGCGCTAAAGCATTCAAAAAAGATTTCTTATATGTCCTGTTGAGAATTAATATTTCGCCGTTATCCATAAGTAATTTAAGCCGCATGTTTAAATCTGCTTTCACCTGGTTCACCTTATACAGATTCACAGTCATGGATTTCCCAATCTGCACAAAACCATTCCCCTCAAAACTATCCAGAAAATACCGCATACTGCACTCTAGCTGGTACACTTCTTTTTCCTGATAAGCAAAAAGTTTCCTGTCCACAACTTCCAGATAATAAATACTGCCTGGATGAAGTTTGTAAAGAACATTTTCCTTTTTCCCCATAATGCCTTCAAATGAGGAAAAGAAATCCCTGATAATTCCTATCTTCTCCGTTTCTTCCCGGAAATGTACATCAACATGGTCTTCCTTCAAAGCAGGTTCTTTATAGTATTGTATTTTCATTTTAATACTCCTTATCTGCCTAAACAACTTTCCTCTTCATTATCCAGTTCTTATTATAACAAATCTATATCCAGTCTCAAGTCATTCATGCGCATGTTACAAATAGAAATGTGTATGCTGCATACAAATTAATAATTATTAAATACCTTAAATATTAAAAAACATTTTTAGCCAGAATATTTTTAGCAGATGTATAAGCCAGAATTTTATACAATGGTATAGTAATCCCAAAGCCAAGCAATATTTTACTAATAAAAAACGCTGAAAAATTAAATAAAATTACGGCTGTGGTGTTATCCGGACCCCATAAAACGGGCGGTGCAACCTGTAATTTACATTTAGAACTTCCATAATGGTGGTCTTTTAAAAATAAAATTGGTATAATTAACACAAACAAAAAATTCAGATTGGAGGATATATTATGATATTAGGTGATAAATTATCAAAAATGAGAAAATAGAACAACTATACACAAGAACAGCTTGCAAATGTCCTTGGAGTATCCAGACAAGCAACCAGCAAATGGGAAAGTAACATTACATATCCAGAAACAGATAAACTGGTACAAATAAGTAAACTTTTTAATTGTACAACTGATTATCTGCTTCTAGAATAAGAAACGGTTGCAGAAAAAGAACAGGACAGTTTTGGAAATTATGCTTTACCAGTTAACCATATATTCATTGAGTCACCTATTACTAAAACTCTGGTTTCATGTTTTAAAGTAACCACCATTTACTGTATTTAGATTTATTATACATGATACATTTCTTCCGCCAATGCCACAGCATTTTTATCACATAATTTTCTGGTTTACAACAGATGCTTTTAGCCATACCAACCATTTTCACAATTTTAATACCTTTCTTATATTTGTTTATCAATTCCCTGTCCTCCATTTTTGAATAATATTATCTTTTAAATGACATCAGGAAGTATGGGTAACGATAGTATATCGTTTATTTTAAAAACGGAAAAATTGTGCTAAACACCATACAAATTAACAGATGGTACTATGTCAAGTTTTAGTATAAATCAAACCAGGAATTTTTTAATTTGCATTAGCATTGACTAATCCAACACGGTTTTTCTCATATTTGTTTCTAATTTATCTAAATATTCCTTTTCATATTTTTGTTGTGCTTTATATCTACAATGGTTGTGTATTCTCACCGTATTATAAAAAGTGTTAATATACTCAAATATAAGCTCATATGCATGTTTGTAATCCATTATCTGGAAACTGTTTATCCATTCCGTTTTTTTCACAATCTGTTCATCCCATTTACATCATTGTATCATCCTGTAAAACCCCAGCTAAATTGATTTTACGTATATTACGCCAACCAAGATAATATGCAAATGCCACAGTTCCCCAAATAGCCAACATAAAAATCATAACTGGAATGATTGGTGCTCCAGCAAGAAAGGTTCCCACTTCAACATAGCTCGTTTTCAGCAAATACCCTACTGCAACAACTGCCAAAGGAAGAGTAATTAAAACCGGACGCCCCGCAATGGTAAGTGCTTCTATGCAGAACATTTTTTTGATTTCCCCTTGTGTCATTCCAACAGACATATACCTTGCAAATTCCCTTTTTCTCTGCCGGACAAAGCCCAACGTATTAGAAAATACATTTCCAATGCCGATAATTGCAAGCAGGACACAGAAGCCGCCAAATATTGTCATCATCCCTTGTATCTGTTTATTGTTCGCTTCTACTTCTTGAATACGGTTCTCACTTTCTACCTTATAGTTTCCCGCAATAAGGCTTTCCACCTGCCCCTGCAAAGCATCTAATTCCTCTAAAGTCACATTTTCCCTGCCAAGCATACAGATATAGGTATCTTCCTCACTACCTCCAATCTGTTCCTTGATTTCTTTCCACAAAGATACCGGCATAAAATGCACCAGTTCATAATAATCAAGTGTTGCGTATTCCTCCCTCAAAACAGGCACTTTCTCCGTATAGGACAAAACAGGAATCTCTGCTGTCAATTCTTCATTGCCAGACTGTCTTAAAATGCTTACCGCATTTTTCCCTTTCACATAGGGCACATATTGTGGATGCCTGAAATCCGGATTTGTAACATTGCGTATCTGATTCCATATCACTGCTCCATCAAGCCCCGGTGTGATACCAATCTGTTCACAGTACGCTAAAAAACTCGCATCATCCAGTATGACAATTGGAACATTTACAAGCCATCCCCCATCCGTCTCTCTCACATAATTATCCCCAGCTGTGGCAAAACCGCCAAAGGACTTCATATTTTCGCTTATTTCATCCTTTGCAACGATTCTTTTTGCCACTGCCCTCTGATATACAATAGCACTTCTTATTTCAGGAATTTCCTGTATTTTTTGTATTTCACTAAAAGAATCCACATCTGTATCCTTTACTTTAACCATAATATCCCAAACACCCTGATAACGTTCAAAATAGGTTTCCCTTGTGCTAATTTCTGAAAGTGCAAAAAAGGATTGCATAATGGTAAAGGCAAGGAAAGAGAATATCAGGCTAAGTGATGCAGTCCGTAAGGCTCTTCGCTGTGCTTTCAATGCATTGCCTGCCAATTCCCCTTCCATTCCAAAAATACCAGTAAGCAGAAGAGATTTTTTCTTACGCTTTAGCTGTAATTCACCTGTATTTTTAATTGCTTCAAGTGGTGTCAGTTTGCTTAATTTTCTGGCTGGCATCCATGCGGAAATCCATATTGTCACTACTGTCAAAAGAAGTGTCACTACTAAGACCAATGGATGATAACCAAACACGGCTTCATGCCTGCCTGCCACACCACTCCCCAACAAACCGTTCATCATATATATAAGTCCCATACTGATTAGGATACCCAGCAGATTCCCAATTAAAACCGGCAGAACACATAATGCAGCCGCTTCCTGCAAAAGACATGACCGTATCTGTTTTGGTGTGGCTCCGATACTGGAAAAAATACCAAACTGATGAATTCTGGCGTTCATAGACACTGCAAAAGAATTATGTATTACAATAATTAATGAAAAAGAGGCAATTCCAGCTATCAGTATAAACAGCGGAAAAAGCAATCTTGGTGCAGTGTCCTGCGGATCACGTATCATATACATTGCCAGAAGTTCATGGTTATAAATAACCTTTTCTGATGAAACTCCCAAAGTTTCGGCAATCCGTAACGTATTGTCAAGAACAGCCCCCATGTCATTAAAATAAATATCTATTATGGTTTCTGGAATCTGTGCTCCCTTTTCATTTATAACTACATCTTTTACATTAGCAAAATTCTTTATGGATTCAATATCTTCCAGGGTAAATTCTCCGACGATTCTGCTCTGCCAGCCTCCTTCTTCCTGTTCAATACTTTCGATTTCGTACTTCCATGCGTTATAAAATAACCCTAAAAGCAGTGATAACAGCAAAGCTGGTATAAATGCCGCTATCATAACAGACACACCCGATGAACGGTTATTTTTAATATAGCCTGATGAATAATCTTTCCACATAGCCCATTACCTCCGCTTCTCGTCGTTTATAATATGCCCATCCTCTATGGTTATGATACGGTCTGCTTCTAAAGCCACTTTCTCATCATGGGTAATCAGCACAATCGTCTGTTCCAAATTACGGTTGGATAATTTGAGCATATCAATAATTTCTTTGGAATTTTTCTGATCCAAATTTCCAGTCGGCTCGTCCGCCAAAAGCAGAGCCGGGCGATAAATCAGGGAACGTGCTAAGGCAACCCTTTGCTGCTGCCCGCCTGACAACTGGTTTGGCAAGGCTTCAAGCCGGTCAGCAATGCCAAGCGAGCTAACTATCTTTTCAAAATACTCTTTGTTTGGTTTCTTCTTATCAAGGGCAAGCGGCATAAGAATGTTTTTTTGCACGGTAAGTGTTGGGATCAAGTTATAGAACTGATACACCAAACCCACTTTTCTCCTGCGGAAAATTGCTGCCTGCGTCTGATTAAGTTTAGATAGATCTGTTCCGTCTATTATAACTTTTCCGCTTGTAGGCTTATCCACGCTTCCCAGAATATGCAGAAGTGTAGATTTACCTGAACCTGACGCTCCAATAACCGCCACAAATTCCCCCTTGCCCACCACCAAATCAACTCCATCCAGTGCAGCCACCTGATTATTGCCAGAGCCATACATTTTACAAACTCCTTCGCATGTTAAGATATTCATTTTAGTTTCCTCCTTATGGATGATTTGAATTTTTACGCTTGCAGCAAAGCTGCCCGTCAGCTTGTAAACTTTGTTCCTGCAGGCAAACTGTTTACAAGCTATATTGTACCAAATGAAAGTTACAACTTAGTGACTGCAACAGAATTAATATAAAATTTATTGTTTATATAACCGGATTTCAAAACATGCACCATCATTTGGCAGATTTTTAGCTCTTATTGTCCCATTTTGATGTTCTATTATCTCTTTTGACAATGCTAAACCTATTCCAATGCCGCTGTTACGGATATTATCTCCCACACTTGCATTCTGTCCACGATAAAACCGCTTAAAAAGATGTGGAATATCTTCTTTGGCAAATCCATCCCCCTCATCCCAAATAAGTATTTCTGTATATAGCGGATTCTGTTCATAAGAGCAATGGACTGTTCCGCCCGTATTATACTCCATACAGTTTTTCATTACATTCATAATTGCTTCCATAGTCCAGTCTAAATCAGCTGTTATTGCCATCTCCCCTAATTCTGGAATATCAATGGAAGTGCCAGAATTTACAAATAATTCCTGTAAATTGTCTGCCGCAAGGACGAGCACAGTAAAAACATCCACATCTTCTTTTTGAAACATCAATGTACCTGCATCAAGGCGGGATAAAACAAGCAGGGATTCCTCTAAATGGATAAGTCTGATTAACTGTTTCTTTATCTGTTCCATCTTATCTTTTTCATATTCGTTTTTCATTGGTATTTCAGATAATGTTTGCAATGATAAAGAAATTGCAGTGATAGGAGTTTTTATCTGATGTGCAATATTTGATAAATTCTCAGCAAAATCATTTTTTGCCTGTACTGCGGCATCCTTTGTCTGGTAAAGAAATGTCACTGTCTTATATATTTCATCTTCCAATTTAGAAAAAATATCTTCTCCTGAAACAGAGAGGACAACCGCTTTTCCAATATTAACTTGCTCCAAATAATCTGACAATGCCTCTATTCGTTTCGCTTCTGTTTTGTTACGAAATACAAAAGTAATAACAAAGAGAAAGATTCCTGCCAAAAACCCTGTTATTGCAAATATAATATGATATGTAATATCAGAATCCGGAAAATCAGATATGCGGTATCCTAAAACAGATAAAACATTATTCACTGCCACACCATCAACATTTCCACTCGTATATTCTTTCAATGCAACAGAAACTATATTCATCATTTCTGGCTCTTGTTCCAACACTTCGCCACAGATAACATTTACCAAATCAAATTGAAGCCTGCTGTAATAACAAGAAACCAACATTGCTGTAACAGCAGAAGAAATCAAGCTGACGGTTACTACAAACCCAAATATAATCACAAAGTTTTTTCTCCCACTCATATGGTATCCTCCATCCGATATCCCACACTTCTAATTGTTTTCAAACAGGATGGCTGGTGCAGTTTGTCCCGCAATCGTTTCATAGTAACTGTCAGAGTATTGTTATTCACGTAGTTTCCATTTACATCCCATACCTGTTCTAAGATTTTTTCTCTGGTAACGGTCTTCCCTTTATTCTGCAAGAGATACAAAAGTAGTCCATATTCTGATACACTTAAATCTATTTCTTCCGAACCACAAGAAATTGTCCTGCGGTTTAAATCCATCATAATCCCATCACAAGACAAATACTGTTCCGCTACATTTCCCGTTCTTCGAAGTACCGCTTGAATCCTTGAATACAACACACTTAACTCAAAAGGTTTAACAACATAATCATCCGCACCATTTTGAAAACCTGAAACAATATCATGGGAATCACCCCGGACTGTAAGAAAAATAACTGGCAGTTCCGTCCATCTGCTACGAATCCATTGACAAAGACTATCCCCACGTCCATCAGGCATATTCCAATCCAACAAAATAACAGTTGGCACATGACTTTCCAGAGCTTGTCTTACCTCTGAAATCGTATTATATATCATAACCTTAAAGTTTTTCTGTTCCAGATATTCCTTCACAGCACCTGCAATATTAGCATCATCCTCAGCATAAAATAATTCGACCATTTCAATAACCACCTTATAACTTTTGTTTTTATTATACCAGAAAAATGTTACAGCTTAGTGACTTACTCTCCATACAACAAAAACTCTTTTACCACATCGTGGAATCCCGTTCCATTCCTTATACTTTTATAACTTGGAAAATTAATCCAATTTGTTAGAAAGGCTCTGCATGACACAGAGCCTTTCTAATCTTTAATTGTCCACTAACTACTATCCCTTTTCCCGTAAAATATCGCTTTACCTCATTTCTTATAAAATTTTACCAAATTCATTTTATATGAACTACCTTGCACACCAGTTTCTTATTCCACTTTTTTTGCAAAATCCACTTTACTAACAATTCACTTCTGTAAACATGGTTTTAATGTTTGAAAGCACCTACCCCTGTAGTATTTCCTTTATAAATGCAGTAATCCTGTCTATTATCCCGTTCATTTATCCTATGAAAACAGCCCTGAAAGCTGCGGTATGACCATCTGTGCAATTATTACAATCCCACCGCCTGCCATAAGCTGTGTCATGCCCAATTAGTTGTATCATTCTAATCGGCTGACAAGCTGTGGCTGGCGGCGGCATCGCCCCATATGCACCAACTTAATTACACTTCCATAATAAGACGTTTTCTGATATAATAAAACTGAGGTGAAAAATTATG
>VSNJ01000279.1 GCA_009774235.1 Lachnospiraceae bacterium | reverse complement strand
ATACCAGTTATTTTTTGTTTAATGCCAGCAGGTTGTCTGGCTTGATTAAGCATGTTTTTATTGTTTGCATTAATTGTTATAAATATATTAGTATAAATTTTATTTTAGCAAATTAGTAAAACTGCTTTGGCTAGAAATAAGAAGTACCTGTCTGGTGTAACGTTTTATGGTTTGAAATATAAAAATGGAGGAAATTTTTTATGGAGAGAAAGTTTTTAGCCAAGCTTCTGGCTGTAAGCATGGCAGTTACTGCAGTTCCTGTACTGCCTGGCATAGAAGCTGGTGCAGATGCAAAAGAACTTGGCATAACAAGCCAGAAAATTGAAAGTGGGTATTCAGATTCAGTAAAGAATAACAGAAAAGCTGGTGCAGATGCTCCAGGAACCAATTTTGCTAATGTTGCAACACAACCAGCAATAAGCTATACGTTTGACAGTACAGAAGGACTAGAACTTGCAGGTGAGGCTAATGTTAGTGATGGTGTGTTGAATCTGGCAACAAAAGAAACATATAATGAAACATATGCTAAAATTGCAGACATTTCTGGTATTGACTTTAGTGATGGCATTACACTCACAGCAGATGTTAAAGTGACAGGATATAAAGGCGATTGGACATCAATATTTATGTTAGGTGATGGTACAGTTGGTGGAGAGGGTACTGATGCGACAGGATTATATCATTTCTCACAAGGATTTTCATCTGTAGGAGGTTCAAGGGAGAATACATCAGTTGAACCTAATTGGTTTATTGGTTATTTTGGAAATGGCATAGCATCGCCATATGTATTTGATTGGTATAACAATACTGATAATCAGAACAAATGGGATACCATTACGGTTACAATTAATAGAAGTGAAATGATTACATATATAAATGGTGTGCAAGTACAAAGTGGAACAACAGGATATGATGTTTTAATGGATGTATTTAAAGTTGCAAGGAATAACTATTTAGGAGTATCATATTTTCCAGCAGATGCAGATTTCCAAGGTTCTCTTGACAATGTAGGTATTTATAGAACAGTATTATCTGCAGAGGATGTTAAGAAACTCACATCAACAGAAGCTAAACCAGTAGAAACACCAGAGCCAACAGCTCCACCAACAGCAGACAAACTGGATTGTGCAGGATATCATACAGCATTTTCTGGTGGATATGAAGTTACTGGTGATGGGACTACTGTGACATTTGATAGTGAGACATACGCTGATGCAATAGATGCATGGAACAGTCCAGCAGTGATAGTATATTCTGCTGAAGCACCAGCAAGCCATAGCATTAATTATGATACATTAAAAGATGCTGCTGGTTTCTCAGAATTATTATATGTACGTGGTGACTGGTGGGGAGAAGCAAAAATTGGTGATGTTGTGTATAACAGGGCAACATTCAATGAGGGTCCTGGTACATGGATGGCAAGAGGTCTTCCATCAGATTGGTCATTGTTTTTAGCTTCTAATAAAGAAGGTGTAAAAGGTGAAGCATCAGCTAAATATGAGGATGGTAAGATTTTAGTAAAGTTTTCTGTAAATGGTGTTACAAATCTTATATCAATACCATACGAGAAACAGGAAGGTAAAAATATTTATTTATCACTTAGCGGTGAAAAATGTAAATTATCTAATATTGCAGAATCAGCATTTACAGGAATTACAATACCTTCTGGTATTGCAACATATCCTGTAAATATGCCAACACCAACACCAGCTCCAACACTTCCTCCTGCAGGTGAAGACAATGGTGAGGGGTTAGAGCTTGATTGTGAAGGATGGTGGACAGCACATACAAGTGGAATGGAAGTTACAGATAGTGGTGTAGCACTTACATTTAAGAACAATACATATTCTGCTGCAGCAAACCAGTGGGAAGTACCAGTTGTAGTTGCATATACAGGTGATGAAGCTAAAGTAAATGGTGCAGGGTATGATGAGTATGCTGTTATCCGTGGGGATGCTTATGCATGGACTACAAAGGCAGCAGATGCCAATACAGGTGCAGGACTTGCAGCATGGAATAATTTAGGTTATGCATTCCAGTCAAATGCTTCTACATTTGATACATGGCTTGCAGATAATAAGGCAGGCACAAATTGCAAAGTACAGGCAGTTAAGAAAGATGGAAAGGTTATTATTGAAACAACAGTTGGAAGTGTTACATCATATACAACATTTCCTGTAGATGCTGGAAAGAAAGTTTATATTTCATTATCAGGAGAGAAATGTAAACTTACAAATATCAAAACAGCACAATATACAGCAATAAATGTACCTGGTGAAACACCATCAGCAACAGCAACACCAGCTCCATCAGCAGACCCTTCTGCAACACCAGCACCAGATGCAACAGCAACACCTGATACAGATAAACCAGGAACACCAGACCCTGGTACAACATCAAATCCAGGGACACAGACACCTGGCACACCAGAAACTCCAGAAGAGCCTTCAAAAGAAGATAATAAGAAAAAAACAATGAAAGTTTCTGGTATAACAGCCAAAGCAGGTAAGAAGAAAGTGACAGGAACAGTGTCTGTAAAAGCTGCTAAAGTAAAGGTAAAAGTTGGAAGTAAAAAGTATAAAAATGCCAAAGTAAATGGCAAGAAGTTTACTTTCACAGCTTCATCAAAGCTTAAGAAAGGAACAAAAATTACAATTAAAGTTACAAAATCAGGATATAAGACAGTTACCAAATCTGTAAAAGTGAAATAATTTATCTATGATTCTATTGCTTTCTCATTAATTTTTATTTAGCAGAAAGCCAGTGTATGCTGGCTTTCTGCTTATTTATAATATAATTTTCCAATTATAGGGATATTTAAAAAACTATTGATATTTTGAACTTTCT
>VSNJ01000278.1 GCA_009774235.1 Lachnospiraceae bacterium | reverse complement strand
AGTCATAATAGTGAATATACCAATTCTGACAATGCATCTATACAAAATAATTTATCTCATAATTATTATGAATTTGAAGATAAATATTATGATGGGATTATAAAAAAATTGGATAATTATTCTAATTATTGCGAAGATGTAATTTCCTTTTTTAATGAAAATTTTAATATAGACCAAAGAATAAAAAAATTACAAACTTGTATAAATAAAATGGATAGAATTAGAACCTATTATTATAACTTAGGTGAAAACGGTAAAAACCTATTTGAAAACGAGGCAAAAGATTATTTTAAATCTTGGTCAAAAAATGACATAATCATTAACAAAAGTGGAGACAATTACCGTTTTGAGTTTGATAAAATAAGTTTTAATAATTATAATTTTTTAACATATCTCTTAGGCGTGTATATAAATGATACAGAAGCTCAAAAAAAGCATCTTGAGCAAGAGGAAAAATATTACAAAATATCTGAACATATTGAAAATGAAGAAGAAGCAGAAAAACAAAGGGAGAAAGAAGAAAAACAAAAATATATAGCTTCTATAAAAGAAACAATAGTTCAAAAGCTTGAATCGTCTGATAATGTTTTACAAAGCAACTTAATAAAAGAATTTATTGAAGATGATAGATACTATGTAAGAAAGGCTTTAAAAGAAATGGAAGAACATAATGAAATTACTAAAGAAAAACATGGTAATTCATATATTCTTATATTAACTAATAAGATTGATATTTAAAAACAAATAATATAAAAAGGAGTTTTCAGATGGTCATAGCAATTTATTGTCGCAAGTCAGTCTACCGTGATACATCAGACAGTATCAAGAACCAGCTTGATATGTGTAAAGATTTTATTAAATGCTGCTATGGCGAAGAGCATACTATACTGGTATATGACCAGGATGAAGGTATCAGTGGCGCTACAACGGACCGTCCATGTTTTCAAAAAATGATGTCTGATATTGAAAATGATATAATAGACATGGTGGTATGCTACATGATAGACCGCATAAGCAGAAATATAAAAGACTTCTGCAATATATATTTTATGCTGCAGGAACATAACTGTCGTTTTGTTTCAGTCAAAGAAAATATTGACGATACCACCGCCATGGGACGTGCTATGTTATATATATGCCAAGTTTTTGCTAATCTGGAACGTGATAATATACGTGAACGTATTATTGACAATATGAACCATATAGAACAGGCTGGTTACTGGCCTAGTGGTCTTCCACCACTTGGATACAAAATTGCAAAAATTATAGAACATGGCAAAAAGCATACCATTCTTGAAATTGATGAAGAAACCTCTGGTATTTATTTTCATCTTGTTGACCTGTTCTTGAGCCAAAGAAAAACACTGTTCGCCTGTGAAAGAGAACTGCGTTCAGAAGGAGTACATACAAGAAAAGGCGCTGTCATAGACTCTTCAAGAATATGGAAGATATTATCTAATCCAGTCTATATGTGTGCAGATGAAACAGCATACCACTATTTTAAATCTGCTGGCTGCAATATGGGGCATGACATATCATTATTTGATGGACACCATTCAATAATGGTACGTGGGAGGTTTAAAAAAGAAGGAACTAAAATGGTCTTGAAGGATAAAAAAGAATGGAAAGTTTATGTTGGTATGCATGAGCCTCTTATATCTTCTAGCGACTGGATAAAGATGCAGGATTTATTTAAAGGGAATGTATTTTCCAAAAAAAAGAAAACTGATAAATTCGGAATATGTTCTGGTGTGATAAGGTGTAAATGTGGTTATTCAATGCGTTCTAAACATGATAAACGTTGTTCTGGATATACCACATATACATGTACACGCAAAGAAAACAAATCACGTGGTACGTGTGACAGCAAAACGGTAAGATGTGAAGTGGTTGATAATGCTGTTATAGATATGCTTAGACAAATTTCAACCGATAGAAGTACACTGGCTAAATTTGTAAAGAAAGATACTCCTAAGCCAGTATATAATACCAAAAGCCTTAAAAGAAGGCTTCTAGCCATAGATAAACAGATACAGAAATTTACTCTTTCTCTTCTTGATGCAGAAGGAACTGCTGCCAAAAAATATATAATACAGGAAATAGATAAGCTTGATTCTGAAAAAACAGATATAAATACAAAACTAGCCGAATCTAGCATCATTGATTTACAGACTGTTAAAGAAGATAAACATATTGATGAACTATATGAGAGCATCCACTCACTGTTGAAAGAATTTGACACCCTTGATACACTATCAAAAAACAATATGATTAAATCCATAGTAAAAGAGGTTGTTGTTGATGGTGAAAATATAACACTCAAATTATAAGGAGGTTTTATGGAGGAGTATGTATATCCAGCTATTTTTCATCCAAATGAAGATGGTTCTTATACCATCACTTATCCTGATTTACCTGGCTGTATTAGCGAGGGTAAATCTTTAGGAAACGCTATATATATGGCACAGTCTGCATTAACACAATGGATTGAATATCTTTCAGATAAAAAACAACCCATTCCTTTGGCAAGTGATTTTGACAGTGTTGAAATAACCCAAGGAGAATTTATCAATTTAATCCGTGTTGATATCAAAGACAGCCATGCAGTAAAAAGAACTGTAAGCATACCAAAGTGGATGGATGATAAAGTAATTGAATCTGGTCTAAGTTTGTCACGTGTATTACAAGATGCATTAAAGGAAAAACTAAACATTGGATAAAGGCATTGTTTCGGTTTATCAAAGAACCGAAGTATATCTTTTTCTCCGTTTCACGTATAATACTTCTGAAATTTTTGTGGGTGTCAGCCGTATTGCAGAAATAGTCTGATAAAATTACTAAACTTGTTT
>VSNJ01000277.1 GCA_009774235.1 Lachnospiraceae bacterium | reverse complement strand
TTAACGCCTGTGGAGATAGTAGGTTACGAGGTCTGCGAAGCAGGAAGCCCATTGGCTTTAGACAATGGGTAGTTCACGTGATTAGTATATTAGAAAAACTAAAGTTAAAGTATATAGAAAACCAATATGGGGCATGGTATGCCTTATTAACATTAGAAGAAGAAAAAGATTTGTTATACCAGTATGTTAAATTTGATTTGATTGATAAGGAGTTTAAGTGGTATTCTATTTAACCTTATTAAGTAAGCCCTTTACAATACACGCTTTTTAAGCGGCGGGTTTAGGACTTACTTAGTCTGGCAGGAGTTTAAGCTCCTGCCAGACTGCCGCAAAGCGGCTATGAGGTTGGTTTGTTATTGGGCAAGTAGCGAAGCGGATTGCGAATATCCGCTTGACTTTATATTTTTTGGTGAGAAATTTATATTATTTTATAAAATGGTATATGAACTAGCCAGCAGCCATGTATATAGTGTAGTATATGAAAGCGGTACAAATGCATTCATTTTCTGAAAAAAATGTAAAATGTTATACAAAACAGAGAAAAAGTGCTAAAATTAGATAATAGGAGCTGGCAATAGTTATTACATAGATAATGATTGGGGTTTGTATTTATGAATAATAAAAAGATATATAATATTATACCAGGAAAACAAATTGAAGATAGTTCTATCATAGATAGTATATTTTCGTTACTTGACAGTGTTAGTTTTAGTGAGTGGATTGAGTTAAATGAAGATATATACAATGAGGTTTTTTTTAAAATGTATGAGGAATTTTATGTTATGTATCTTGATCCCGCAGGGATAATTAAAAGATTATATATTTCTGGACGTGAAGAAATAGTTGCTTTTATGAAAGAACGTATTAATTATAGACATAGTGAAGGGATTGATATTGCAATTTGTACAAAACAGATTAATAATGCTGTTATATGTAACCATGATGGACAGGTTTTCTTATTATTATAAGATAAAATGTAATTATATCTAGTTTCTGTCTATGTATGGGCTTTTTAATGTGAAAGATAAGAAAATCAAGGGAAAGTATACTAAAAGAAAATTTAAGGTATTTATGTAAAGGCAAAGTGAGGACGTATAAGTTTATTTATATAGATGCGGATGTAGATATTGAGTTTAGGGGAAATATGGACTGGGCAAAGTTAAATATAAAGGAAGTTATTTATTATTGTAAATCAGTTGAGGTTGGTTTTGACTGTTCGCCATTTAGTTTACAGATAGAGGAACTTGTTCTGATGTTCCATTATTATGGAATAGGGCAGTTTACAGTAAATGATATACAAGAGTTTTATGAAAAAATGCAGATTCCAAAAGCAAAAAGTGAAGGTCTGCTTAGACCAGTTCCCAGCCAGATACGAAAAGTTATGGAGCGGATGCAGAATATAAAATGCGTTGATAATAATACATTTGAAATTGTCCAGGCTGGGAAAGGGCATTTTCTGCCGTTTGATACCAGTATTTATTCTGATGAAATAGAAAAAGGATATAAAACAGGGATTGCCAGGAACAGGATTGAAAGTTACTATGAGAAATACCATAATATTTTGGGATTTTGATATACTATTTAGCTATCTTGAACAGAGGGAGGAATTTATATGCAAATAAATTTATATACTGTACTTAATGAAGATATAACAGAAAAAATACAAAAACTTGAAGACTATAGTGGTGTAAAGTTTCCAGAAAGTTATATTGGTTTTATAAAAAAATATAATACTGGAATACCAATTACTAATAAATTTGAGTTTAATGGCAATGTTTATGTTATTGAAAGATTTCTTGGTTTTATAAATAATTATAAAACTTCATCTATTGGTATTTATGATATTGCTGTAGTTTTATCACAAATTGATACCCGGCTTACAGATAATCCAGATTTAGAAGGGGATGAACTGATACCAATAGCAAGTTTGTTTGCAGGTAATTATTTATGTTTTGATTTTACTAAAGATGGAGAGAATCCAAGTATATGTATATGGGACCATGAAGAATCAGATAAATTTCAACCAGTTACATATAAAGTGGCAGATTCGTTTTCAGAATTTATAGAAATGTTAAGTTGAAAAATCATTATGAGGCAGCAAAAAACGCAGCCTAAGAATAATTATAGTTTCAACCCGGAAAACGCAAAAAGAGCGTTTTTTTATTTAATATAAAAAAATGGATTTATATAAATATTATGTAGAAAGATGTTGGAAAAAGATATAGAAGAAGTAATGCAATATTATGAAAGGTTTATAGATATTTTAAAGCAAATGTCTATGGATGCAAATAAACAAATTACTATATTGCAAGGGACAGTTGTTGCAGATGAGCTTGCAAGTGATTTTAGTGATATTGGTATGCTATATGCAAAGAAATTATTAGAAAGTGGCTGGATAACAAAAGAACAGTATATTATGGCAGAATCTATAGACAGGATGCTGGATGAGATGTCTAGTAAAAAGGAATTATGGACAGAAGAGGCTCTGTTCTACGCAGGAGAATGGAAGATTTGTAGAAAACAGGCAGGTTTGCTTTTAGATATTATATGTAATTATTAGTATGGGTTATTTTAATATTATTTGGGAGATATTTGTAATTGAATATGATAAAAGATAATTTATAATAAGCTAGATTGTATGGTTTGGCATTGTATCTGAATGTAAAAAGGAAGGATTTATATGTCAAGATATGTATCTGTAAAAGGCTGGCTTGAATGTGAAGACAGCCAGGTTGGAAGAATAAAAAGAATTATTTCAGATTATAAACCTAAATCAGATTTTGGAAGTATTTTTAATAATGATAATATTGAATTATATAATAAAGGCTGGTGTTACCAGAAGGAAATTATAAATTGGACATCTTATATTTTTTATGGGGCAGATATTAAAGAGTATTATTTAGAAT
>VSNJ01000276.1 GCA_009774235.1 Lachnospiraceae bacterium | reverse complement strand
CCCCCCCCTCCCCCCCCCCCACCCCACACCCCCCCCCCCCACACCCCCCCCCCCCCCCCCCCCCCCCCCCCCCAAACTGGAATGAGTTATTTATAAAATTAGATAAAATATTAAGACCTACAACAAGGAAGAATATTATTATATATGGTTCTGGTGGTGAATGGATACGATGGTTTTATAAACAATTTTATAGTATAGAAGTGAAGTGTATTATAGATAGATGGAAAGTTGACCAGTACGAACATATATTACATTTGATGTCTTTATATTATATTTATGATGATAACGATGTAATTATAAATACCAATCCTAAAACAATAGGACCTAAAAATGAATTTAATGCAATAGGTGAGGACTGGAGCAGAGTTAAGTATTCTGGTAACCAGATAATTGATTTATGGGATTATATATATGAAGACAATATAGATAAGTATGAGGATATAGAAAAATATACAGTTTCAATCTATGATTACTTGGAAGTCAAAACTGGTGTAGAGATATTGCAAACATGTAAAAGAAAAGATGTGAATGGAATGGGTTCACATGGATATTATCCTACAGATTTTCGGTTAATATATGAGGTTTTTGCAGAATCAGGTTTATTTAGTAAGCAGGATGTAATTTTAGATTGTGGATGTGGCAAAGGGGCAAGCCTTATAGGATTGTTTGAATGTGGTTATAAGAAACTTGGTGGAATTGAATATACAGATTATATATACAATATACTTGTTTCAAATATGCATAAAATGGGGATAGGCTGTGTAACATCAGAATATACAGATTCTAGTGATATGTTTAGTAATGGTATAGTATGTTATTTTGGTGATGCAACATTGTTAAGTAATGAATTAGATTTATATAATGTTTTTTTCTTTTTTAATCCTTTTTCTTATAAATTATTTGAAATTATGTTTGAAAACATATTGCAAAGTATAGATAGGAAAAAAAGAGAAGTAAAAATTTTTTATGCAGAACCTATGTGCCATAATTTAATTGTTAATTCTGGTAAGTTTCAATGTATAGAGAGTTTTGGAAACAGACTTGGTGGAATTTCATATAATGCAAATGTATACATAAGCAAGTAAGTTTCAGGAGGTTTAGGAATATGTCAGCAGAAGACCGGTTTATATGGCTGAATGGTGAAATTATTCATCTTAATGATGCTAAAATTAATGTATTATCTCCTACAGCACAGTTTGGAGCAAATGTATTTGAAGGGATTCGTTGTTATTGGAATGAAGAATATAAGAAATTATACGCATTCAGGCTGGGTGACCATTACAATAGGTTAAAAGAATCTATTAAAATATTTAGGATTAATGCCCAGTATACAAAGGAAGAATTATTATATGCATTAAAAGAAGTTATTAAAAAAAATGATTATAAAGAAGATATAGCTGTGAGACAAACAGTATTTATTGATGGATTTGGTACATGGAGTTCTAAGGAGCCAACAGGGATGTTTGTTGCGCCTGTTCCGAAACCAAGAATAGTTTATACAGATGATACTGGGTTAAGATGTGGTATTAGTTCATGGCAAAGGATTAGTGATAAAAATTTATCTCCAAGAGTTAAGTCAGGAGCTAATTATATAAATAGCAGGATGGCCCAGCTGGAAGCTATAGAACATGGCTATGATTCAGCTATTTTTCTTAATGAACAAGGAAAGGTATCAGAAGGACCTGGTTCATGTCTGTTTATTTATAAAAGTAATAAATTTATAACACCACCATTAACTTCGTCTGTTCTGGACAGTATTACAAGAAATACATTGATAAGGTTAATTTCAGAAGAACTTTGTATGGAAGTAGAAGAGAGGGATATTGATAGGACAGAATTGTATGTTGCTGATGAAGTATTTTTGTGTGGTTCTGCTATGGAAATTATGCCAGTAAAAGCTATTGATGGATATGTTATTGGAACAGGGAAGTATGGTAGTTATACTAAGAAGTTACATGATAAATATTTAGATGTAGTTACAGGAAAGTTGTGTAAGTATAGCATGTGGATAGAAGAAATTTAAAATTATTTTTAGAAAGCCAGATGTATGAAAATTAATAATAACAGATAGTTTTATAATTTTTGAAAGTATAAATCTATTATATTTTTGGAGGTTTGTATATTATGGAGAATCCAGCTATTACAATAGTATTAACGGTTTGTGACCGTCCTTTTAAGTTTGTTAAACAGTCAATTGACGGAATTTTAAACCAGACTTTTAAGGAATTTGAATTATATATTATAAACAATAGTAGTATAGATACTTTAGAATTGGATAACTGGATAAGTGACATTGATGATTCCAGAATTTCTTATATTAAACTTGAGAAACATATAGAATTTTGTGAAGAATATGCAAGGAAAATATTTTCTTTAGGAACATCAGAATATATTATATGGACTCATGATGATGATATTATGCAAAAAGAAATGCTAGAGAGAGAAAAAAAAGTTCTGGATTCGGATGAAAATATTGCAATGGTATCTCCGCGTGTAAATTTTATTGATTCTGAAGGGAATATTATATATAGAATACCTGATATAAAAGAAGACATGGTGTATGAAAGGTGGTCATATATAAACCAGTTTTTATTAAATATCAAGGATTTTATTGATTTTTCAACGCCAGCAATTCTTTTCAGAAGATGTTATATAAAACAGGCATTTGATGAGATGTCTGATAAAAAATGTGAATTTAATACATCATTTGATGCATTGTATAAACTTTGTATTAATACTTATCCATGTAAAATGTATATTATAAAAGAAAAACTTTATAATTATAGAATTCATGAAATGCAATGGTCTATTTGTGAAAATTTCGATTGTTGGAAATATATGCTGGATTTTATAAAAGGTTATTTACAAGAATATGTTGATAAAGGATATGTTTTAGAAGAACGATATAATACT
>VSNJ01000275.1 GCA_009774235.1 Lachnospiraceae bacterium | reverse complement strand
CTTAAGTTCCATGCTTTAACAATAATTAAAATAATTCATTATATAATTTTAAAATAACTTTTTTTACATAAATTAATTGTTGTAACGAAACAATCCTCGGAAGATATCCTTATATTCTTGAATAAACTTATAATATTCTTGAACATAACCTTCATTTTCAAATCCGTTAAAAACAGGTGTTACTTTCATAACAATACTTCCACCATAATAATATATCCAAGTTGCATATTCCAAACTTACATAACAACAATACTTTTCACCTGTCCAATATTCCTGGTTATCTAAACTCCAATTATCTTGAATCTCATTTTCATAAATACTCATATAATAATTATTTAATAATATTCCTAATTTACTTTCATCCAAATTATTATCTAATATAACAATATTTCCGCCATACTGCTCTGTTATATTTTTTAATGACAGTAAATTATCTTTAAACAATATTATAGATTGTCCATCAAAAACCAACTCAACACACACATCTGTATAATAATCAAAATCCATTTCATCTAATAACAATATTAATTTATACTTCTTACTTTTAATAAGTATATATTCTTTTTCCATTTCATAATTTTTTCTTTCCTCTTAATATTTAACTATTCTTACACTATTTATGATATGTAGTTATAACTTTTAATATATAACCAAAAGATCATTATCTATCTCACCATCAAGCCTGTATTGTATATCATAATATCCAATAACCTTATCTTTATATACTATGTTAACATTAACTAACACACAGCAATGGTCATCCGAAGGCCAGCTATGGTTCCGAAATATTACATTATCTATATAGAGTTCAACGTCTTTTTTATCATAATTATAAAAACTATTACTAAATATTTTAGGATTATCCTGCTGGCAGGTCTTTATTGCTTCCCAAAACAATTTTTTACTTTTTTCTATAAGGTTATTATCAGCCACTATCCTTGCCAGGTATTCAAATAACATTTCCGCTCCTTTTAAAGTTAAATATTTTCTGTTTACAAGTTAATAAAATTATAATATAATAGCAGATGTAAATACAAGCAAGTAACCAGCCAGGTTGTTAAGTAATTATTATGCTAACACTCCTTTCTTTCTAAAACTGTTAAAACTGTCCTTTCCCGTTTTACCATACGTAACAAAAAAGTCATCATCATACTCCCCATCAAGGCTGTAATGTATATCATGATATCCCACATTTTTACCATTATACATTATATTAATACTAACCGTTACACAACACCAGTCATCCGAAGGCCAGTTATGTATTAAAAATGATACATTATTTATTTCAATGCTAACATTGCTTTTGTTATAATTATCAAAATTTTCAATAAATTCTTCTGGATCTTCTTCTTGATAAGCCTTAAGTACCTCCCAAAATGTTTCCTTACTTCTCTCTATTAAATTATTATCAGCTACTATTTTTGTTAATTCTTTAAATATCATTTCTTTTACCCTTATTTAATATCTTCAACTACAAAAAAGTCAAATATAATTATCCAGTGTATTACTGCAAAACATTTATTATACTTTTAGTAAATAATCATCTTCTATTTTACCATCTAACCCATAAAATGCTGAATATTCTGCAAAAGTCATGTCATCATATTCCAGCCTTACCTTTGCTGAAATATACTTATATATATCATCCTCTTCACGGTGCCATTCATTAATAACATAGGCAACACTATGAAATACATATTCTACTTTATCTAAATCCATATCTTTAAATAATTCGTTAAAATCTTCTTCTTCCTCCTCCTTATATCCGCACATATAAAATTCTAAATCTTTCATTACCATCTCTTTTATATTATGTTTCTCTAACCACTTTTCTAATTCCACTATGAATACCTCCCAAAACTATTTAATTTGTTCCTTTGCCAAAACTTTCATAAATCATTTTTCCACATATGCTTCTTCTATTATTATTTTAACCCCCCCTTTTTATTCTGCCGTTTCAAACATCAAGAATTATAAAAATTTAGAATACTAAAAAAACTAAATAGTATAAACATAATTTAAGAAGCTAAATAAATTTCTAATTCTTGAAATGATTCTATACATTCTCCAATATCGCCAAACCATTCCTTTAACTTATTTATTTCATCTACTGCCAGAACCAATTTGCCATCTGTATTAATTCTTCTATTAAATATCTCTTCTGTTAATCTGGTCTGTTCTTCTGTCATTTCATAATAATCTTTCCAATACATTTTTGCATCATTTTCACTATATAAAAATGGCATAATTATGTTCTCAGAAATTCTAAGTATTTGTTCTTCTGACTGGGCAGAATAATTCATACCTTCACTCCCCCAGAATGCAGCTGATATAAACGGAACTGTTTTTCCATTATGGTCAATTAACATATATTGTAACGCTTCTTTATTGGCTAAATCAATAATCCTTGCATCTGCTCCGTTTAAAATTTCTGATACATGCCGGTCTGTATATGGCTCATATATATTATTATTTTGAACAACACATATATACTCATCTTCTGCAAAAGATATTACGCCTCTTACACCTTCCATATCCTGAAAATTATAATTAGAAGCATCCCATGATTGTCCAGCAGATAAAAATCCATATTCTCCGGCCATAACTGCATGTGCTACTGATGCCATCACACATCTGTTATAAAGAGTATTATAATCTAAAAAATCAAATATAGTATTCATAATTATTCTGCTCCTGTTTATTCTATTTTTTTATTATATCTTTTGATATGATTTAACAATTTTAATAACTATATGCCAATCTGTATCTTTTAACATAATTATAGTAATAATTCCATTCATCAGGTTATGTGGTAACACTTTTCATACCTTTTAATTTTAAAATATTGTTTATATAATAACCAATATTTTTCCAATAAATATCATCAAATCATTTTAACAACAAATCTGATTTAATCTTCATAACAAA
>VSNJ01000274.1 GCA_009774235.1 Lachnospiraceae bacterium | reverse complement strand
CTGGGGAAATAATATAGTTATACCTGAGATTATTTTCATATATACTGTCAATAAAATCTGCATTTCCATAAAAATGCTTGATTATATCAAGATTATCACCAAATCTTATATCCATCTTCATAATATTTAATATGGAGTTAGAAATATTAATTAATTCGGTACTGGTTATTTCATCAAATGCAATAGCTATTGTATCATTTAAATTTTCATTTTTGCGGAAAAATATAATTTGCCATCCTAATAATTCAGCAATACCATTTGTTCCTGCATATTCAAATTCACGTTCTTCAATTTCATAATTTTTCAAAATATTTTTTAATTTTAAATTGTTAATTTTCAAATTTTTCACGCTCCTAAATTTATTTTTTTACTCTTCCTGAACCAATAATATCACTGGGATTGACATTATCTTGGATTTTCCAATCAGTTAGACCTTCTTTGGTACGTCCTTTAAAAAATTTATTTTTATTGCTTACATCAATGTCTACATAATAATCTGCTCCCAATGCACCTGTCTTTTGTTTTATCATATCTGGATTAATAGGTTTGGTTGTAATAGATGTGGCACTAATTCCTCTTCTTGGGTCATTTGGATCAAAAATAAACCCATTCTTCTTAAATTCCTTATACTCTTGTTTTGACATAAATCTACGGACTGTTTTGGGATTATTTGGAGTTCCATGGTTTAAAATTAAATTATTAGGATTATATTTTTTTCTATTATGTACATAAACCCTTACCTGCCCCACAAAGTATGACACCCAGTCTTTTACAGCCAGGTTATAAACAGTAACTGGCTCTTCATGTCTTTCTTTTACAATCTTTGTGATACATGCTGTGCCCTCCATTGTTTCCAGGGTATCACCTTCACGCAGGTTAATAGCTGTTACCCATCCCTGTCCCTGTACATATACTGGGTGGTATGCGGTTGTTTTTATTTCCTCCTTTCCATCAAGCCATACATGGTAAATTGTATGTACTGTCCTTATAAATACATCTTCAACCTCTTTAAAACCAGTCCTGCCAGTTCTTTCATCCCTGGAAAGTATTTCGTCACCTTTCTGTATTTCTTTAATAGCTGTATACCCATGCTTTGTGGGGACAAGGGTATCCCCTGTAAAGCACCTGCCCTTTTTTATGCATCCATGTTTTAATAAATTTTTTATACGGTCAAACAGCTTTTCAAAACCTTATGACAGTTTGTTTAACCCCTTTGCACCAGTCTTCATCTTACCCCGCAGGCTGCTTAGTATTTTTTCCACACCCTCATACTTTTTAAATGCATTTATTATTTTAATGCCTGTTTTGCTTGTTTTAAAAGCATTATAAGACTTCCTTGCCAATGATGCAAGGTCACCAATTCCAGGTATTGCTGCCATACCACACATAATAGCATTCACTGCATCACCTTCATGTATATACAGTGCTGTGTTGGCAATATCTGCCACTGCACCAACAACTGGTAGCTATATCAGGCACTGTATGTATAGCTTCGGAGTGTTTTTCTATAAATTATGATACCCCGCTTAAGAATCCTATGTTGATTGTTTCATTATATATTTAAACCATAATGGTAAAAAAGTAGATTAGTATGTGATAAAAAAGGATTAGGTATTTTTTATAAATAATTGTACAGAGTTGTGAGTATGAAAAAAGCTAGTAGATTTTTATATCTGCTAGCTCAAAAATATTAACTATAATGATAAATTGTAGATAATATTATGTTCTGTCTGTCAGACCATCAATTTTCTATTGGTTAAGATAAACCTTGGTTTTAAATGTCTTATGTGGTATCTTTTATTACCAAAAGGTTTTAAAGTGGTGATTGGGTATATAATTATAAAAAATTACTAGGGGGTGTTTGAAAAATAAAAAGTGCACAAAAATATTGTAAATAATTTCCTATTTAAATTAATAATAAGGGTAATTTTTCTGTTATAACGCAAAAAAGTATCATTTTTTATACCTTAATTGATATTTTTCAGCATATTGATGGAAAACAGGTATTTTTCAAACACGTCCTAGTTCCAGCCTTTGCATAAAATAGTTTTTGAACATAATTTATATTTTCGTATATTGTATTTTTAGTTTGTACATTATTGGGATATGCCATTTTTATCTTTATATATCTCCAGCCATTTAAGTATTTCTTCTTGATTTTTTAAGTAATCCTGGCAATACTTTTTACATATAAGATTTAAGTAATACAATAATTCTTTTGGCGTTATAATTATTTCTTCTCCACTATGTAAACCAAATTCAGCTCCTTCATAGAATTCTGTATTGGCTTTATCATAATCATCCAAATCATCCCAAAATGCACATGCACCATAATTTTCTCCAAATCCAATATTATTACATACTCCTAAGATTACTTTTTCAAATCTTTCATCATTCACCATATTAAATACTGCTTTTACTGGATAATGACTTTGGTCTAATAATTCATTATCTTCAATTCTAAATTTTCTGCTCAATTTTATCCTCCTTTATTCTGGATACATGGATGAAATTATTCCATTTTCATAATAACCTCTCCATGATTCCCCCTGGTTATCTACTCCAACCCACTCCCGTGGTAAAATGCCATCTTTATAATTTTTTGATGCATTATTAGCGGCTTCTAATCCTCTTTCCAAATATTCATCTGTACTTATAATATTAGGGTCATAGACAGTTTTTACTTTAGGACGCCCAGTTTGATATTCTCTGGGAATGGGTGTTCCCGTTTTATCAAGCTTTGGCATTTGATATTCTATTGTTTCAACACCCTTTATATTTTTATTTGGAGTAGTACTTACAATTTTAACATTGTTTTGCAAAAAGATATTTTTATTATTTAACTTAAAATGGGTATTTTTTGAAGAAAGCTGTAAACTAATATATTACATAATTCCATTTGCTATTTTAAAATCATCAATCCATTGTTTAGCTTTTCCACAACCACATAAACTCATTTCATGGTT
>VSNJ01000273.1 GCA_009774235.1 Lachnospiraceae bacterium | reverse complement strand
TCTAAAAATTACCAATATTCTGTTAATATATATAAATTATATGAAAATTTCACAGACACACCTTAGTTATTCCTCTGTAGAAGTAAAAATGTTCACACTTTGCCAAAAATTGTTCACATTTTTTTAACAACAAAAACATTACACGTTCATAATTCAAAAATATAATAGATGTATCAAATGAAATAAAACATTTGATGAGTGCTTAAATTTTTTTCATACCTTCTCCTTTAAGAATCGCTTCTCCAGCGGTTCTTTTTTATTCCTGCAAAGGTAAAGTGAGGATAATGCAAATATATTTGCATTATTTGAGCGTGCCCACAATAACCAGATACCTCTCTGGGACATGAAAGCTAAAGATAAACCCTGTTATGTCTGATTACCCTGTTGTAGGTATCTGGCTAATAGTCTGCTAAGATTAAAAAACTTCCAGAAAACATTATTTCTGGAAGCTTTTTAACAATGTATTAAGCTGCTAACGGGATTTGAACCCGTGACCTCCGCCTTACCAAGGCGACGCTCTACCTACTGAGCCATAGCAGCAAAAATATTCAAAACGCAATACCCAACAGACAATATTATATAATACATAGCCAGATATTTCAAGCATATTTTAAAAACTTTCCAAATTCCTTTGCCTGTTTAATTTATTTTTAATCCTTTGTAAAGCATTATCAATAGATTTAGGTGTCTTGTCCATATCCGCTGCTATTTCCTGGTATGTCATGCCATCTAAATACCTGCTAAGTACCTGTGTTTCCATTTTACTAAGACCTTTAAATAACTGCTTATGCACAAATACAGCACTTTCCCTGTTAATTATTATATCTTCTGGATTGCCCTCTGCAATTTCTAGTTCCTGGTCTATCATAAAACCGCTTTCATCTGGTTCATTATTTACAGAAAATGCAGGTGCATATATTGAAATATATGTATTTAATGGCTGGTTTTTCATACGGTTTGATATCTTTATGGCAGAATAAACATGTCTTGAAATACATAATTCAGCAAATGTCTTAAATGAAGCTTCCCTCTCTGGAATATAGTCACATATAGCTTTATATAAGCCTATCATTCCTTCCTGGATTAAATCATCTTTATCGCCTCCTGTTAAAAAAAATGTACGTGTCTTCTGGCGTACCAGGCTTTTATATTTTTCCATAAGAAATGTCATAGCCTCATCATTTCCTGACTGTGCCATATTTATAATATCATCCTCTGGTAATTTATTAAATCCAAATTCCATATTATTCTCCCAATGAACCACTTAACGGGCTAACCCTGGTTTTTACATACAATACGCTGCCTTACGATTTCATATGATAATATTCCCATAGCAACAGATGCATTAAGTGAATCAATATCCCCAGACATTGGTATAGAAGCAATAAAATCACAGCTTTCTTTAACAAGACGGCTAACTCCGTCACCTTCACTTCCAATAACTACACCTATTGGACCTGTAAGGTCCAGCCCATACATTGTTTCGCCTTCCATATCACCACATACAAACCAAATTCCTCGTTTCTTAAGCTCCTCTATTGTCTTTACCAGATTAGTTACTTTTGCAACAGGTGTATAGTTAATTGCACCTGCTGAAGCTTTTGCAACTGTTGCAGTCAGACCAGATGCGTGCCTTTTGGGTATAATGACACCATGCGCACCTGCCTGGTTAGCAGTCCTTATAACTGAACCAAGGTTATATGGGTCTTCTATATTATCAAGTAATATAAGGAATGGTGGCTCATTTCTGTCTTCTGCAGCTTTTAACATATCCTCAACTGTGCCATAATGGTATGCCGCAATATACGCAATTACACCCTGGTGCCTCCCTGTTGCAGATATCTGGTCAAGACGCTCTTTTTTCACAAAATTTACAATACAGCCTTTCTTCTTAGCCTCTCTTAAAATTGTATGTACAGGTCCATCCTGGCATCCATCCAGCACATAAAGCTTGTCAATAGTCTTTCCAGACCTGAATGCCTCTATTACTACATTTCTTCCTTCTATTACCATTTCTTCATCTCTCATTATAAAATCTCCGTTTCTGATGGCATACTAAAAGTATATACCAGTCTTTATAGTTAAATGCCATACTAATTCTGTACCTTCAATGGCATAAGCCCAGTCCTTTCCATACCCAGTTTCACCAGCTCTAATACCCTGTTTAACTTATGGGAAAGATACAAATAGCCAACAAGGGCTTCAAACCCTGTTGCAATCCGGTAATCTATAATTGAAGAGTTCTTTGCAGATGTAGCAGACTTTGCATTACGTCCATGTTTATATACTGACATCTCTTCTTCTGTCAGTTCTTCTAATACAGATTTAATAATCTCAGCCTGCGCAGGTGCTTTTACAATACCACTTGCTATCCTGTGGAAATCTTTAACCTTTCCATTACCATTGCCAAGTATAATAGTCCTTATAATTAAATCAAATACTCCATCACCTATATATGCAAGCACAAGTGCAGAATACTGTCCTGGTTCTGCTTTACTTTTTCCAAAATACTGTTGTACTTCGTCAAGAAAATTAATATCCATAACCCTCTTTTCCTTATGAAGTTAATTTTAAAAACCAATAAACTACAATAAAGCCAGTTATCCCACAGCAAGCTGTGGGATAACTGGCTTCCACGTCTCCAGATAGCTGCTACTTAACCTATACATCATATCTTCGTTACGCAGGAATATATTATTACAATTCTCTAAAAATCAAAGGCGACTAACGGATTTGAACCGATGATCAGGGAGTTGCAGTCCCATGCCTTACCACTTGGCTAAGTCGCCATAAATAAAAATGACTCCAACGGGATTTGAACCCGTGTTACCGCCGTGAAAGGGCGATGTCTTAACCGCTTGACCATGGAGCCATAATATACTTTATATAAACTTATTATATTCACTCTTTATAAAATTATACTCTTTTATAAAGAGAAACTCCCCGAGTTGGGCTCGAACCAACAACCCCACGGTTAACAGCCGTGTGCTCTACCATTGAGCTATCGAGGATT
>VSNJ01000272.1 GCA_009774235.1 Lachnospiraceae bacterium | reverse complement strand
ATACCACAATTTTTTATTTTTGTCTGCCTTAACCCACCGTCTAAAGCCAGTGGGATTGCGGCAGCCTTATTTCAAAATACTCATCATTAAGAATTCCTTTAAAACTATTTTTCCATTTCCTTAATTTTAGTTTTAACTCACTTTCACTTATCTGATAAGATTTAGCTTCATTCTTATTTAAATAAAAATTAGAATCCGTAACATATTCAATTATTTGTTTTAAAATTGCATCTTCAGTATTCTTTGCATAATAAATTCCATTTATTTCCCCTCTTTCACATAGCCCAATAGGATATTCTTTATTCTCACTATTAACAATCCATACCCATTTATCACCACCTCCAGTAATGGCAAATGGAATTATAAAAGGATTTTCTCCATTATCATATTCATATTCCTTTATCCGGTCTATAGACATCCATTCCATATCATTTAACCATAAAAAAATTTTTAATTCAAAAAATCCTCTCTGGTTAATTTTTTGATATATTAATGGAATTTTATAAGCTTTATGAATCATTATATACATCCTTATTTCTATTAATATCCTGTTCTTTATTTTATGAGATTTTACAATACTATCTCATAAAAATCCATCTTAATTAAAAAATATATAAACCAATGGAAAAAACATAAACATGTCAAGTTAATATATTGTTAATTATGTAACATCTGTATAAGTTCATTAAAACTGTCACATATAAATTTTTTCGTGTTAAAATTTTCGTGTTCCCAAAATACAATTTTACTTTTATCATCCATAAAATCATAACAAAACAAATTACCAAAAGGGTCTTCTGCTATTGGTATTAATTTTAAATCTTGTAAATATTCCGTTTCCTTAAAAATATTAACTATAAAACTTTCGTCATCTTTACAAAAACTAACCAAGTTATTTACAACCTCATAACTTCCATTAATAGTAATAACATTAGGATTTGGATAACCTCCATCATATTTTTTTATTGCAGATAAAAAATCATCTGGAAAATCCACTTTTAAAATATTTTTTACATAATTTATTATATCATCTGTTATTATATGCCCCTCACAATTCCAATTCATCTTAAAACTCCTTTTATTTCACTTATTTTATATACTTTGCTTAAAGACTCATAAATGCTTCTTCTAAACTTTCTACATAACAATCATATTCTATATTTCCATTAGTATCTTTTCGTCCCCTGTACCATATATTTCTTTCCTTTTCTGTATTCATCAAGTAAAAATTATAAAATTTTATTATTGTATAAGGTATTATTTTTTTATATCTCTGTTTTGCAAAAAATTCTATTTCTGTTTTTTCAAAACACTCATTATATAAATAATCACCATAATCATTAAGCACAAAACTTTCACCTTCAATATATGGTAATATTTCATAATCATTATTTGTATATTCCGTAAGGATTCTTTTATCCTCATTAGATAAATCCGTATTTAACTTATACAAAATTAACCATTTCCCCTCCTCTTTATTACCTGTATATAAAGCATAATAAAAATCTATATATTTTTTACCTCTTAAGTATAATTTTTTTATCTTCTATATCTAATAATACTCATAATTTTATGTTTAATATATATAATCCTATACAAATACAGAACTTGCTTTCTAATTATTTTTTACAAATAAATATCCTATATAAACCCATTTGATATAGACAATACTTTATAACCATATTGTACAATATTCAAAATCATCTTCTCCAAGCCCAATATCAAATAATAAGTTATTATTTGTATCAATTGCTGTAAAATCCAATGAAGAATTCCCAGAATAATAATCTATAAAATTACATAAATTACTAACTTCTAACTCTAGCCACCAATAACTACAATTAAACCCTGGAACCAGCCATCTGTAACTATCCGTTTGTAGTTTTAAATATTTATATAAATATTCTACATATTTATAATTTTCATCTCCTATTTCTTTTGTTGTCAAAACTGGAAACTCTATTTTATAAATACTATCCAAAGCATCTTTATATTTTGGATAAATATCAGCTCTCTCATAAATATTAATTACCGATACCCCTTCCAGGTTATTAATCTCCTCTTTAATATTTTTTAGCCTCATCCTCTCTATTAAGAACTGCTTTCTATCCATATTACTCCTCCTTGCACAATCAACCTGTCCATCTATAAATAACCAATTATCATATTATAGTTCATATATAAATTAATATTAATTTGCTTATTTCCAAACTAATACATTATAAACCATAATTACAATCTGGAATTTAATCTACTATAATAATTCATTATTTTTTATCATATTAATAGCTATATGTATTTGAGGATATTTACTTATCTCATATTTATTATTTGTTATATCTATTATACTAAAATTATTATCCCCATATTTTGTAGTTCTCAAATATTGAATGACTTTTATATCTTTAGATACTAATATTCCATATTCATTTTCTTCTTCATCCTCAATAAATGAAACTAATGCAACACATTTTATATTAATTCCTTTTTTACTTAAAACATTTCTTAAATCTTCCCATTCTGGATTATTTTTTAATAATTCTGTCAACTCCAGTATTTCCTGCTTATACAATTCATCCAAATTATTTTACCTGCCCTTTTTATTTTATAACTGTTTAGTCCATCACCATTAATACTCTTTATTCTATCCTTCTTTTTTAGAAAATTATAACTAAACCAATAAAAAATTCTTTAAGTTTTCAAAATTATCAATATTTTCTATATTAAATATACTATTTTTTAAATTTAATATATTATCACTAAATTTATCAATAAAATTTTCGTTACTAGAATATACTACTATATTATAATTAGCATATATAGGTACTTTAAATAATATTAACCCATATTTTTCTGCCAATTGTTTTATACACTTTAAATCAACTGGATTAAATGAACACTGTCCAAATGACACTGGAAAGTTCTTTTCATTAAGTAAAACACCATATATATATTCCTGGATAAAATTAATACTTTTTATTTCCTTAAGTTCAGCAATATATATATTATAAAATCCATCTAATGAAAATAATATATTGTAT
>VSNJ01000271.1 GCA_009774235.1 Lachnospiraceae bacterium | reverse complement strand
CTCTATATTAATAAAATATAATATTATAATGCTTTTTACAGAAGAAGCAAAAATAATGGAAATGAACAATAAAAAAAACTTTAAAGTTGGAATATAAGCCTAATATGCGAAAAACAGCTGTTTTTGTTGTAAAAAATATCTTAAAGATGCTTCATTCCAGTATAAAAGGATTGACAAAAATAATAAAGGACATACTTTGTAATATTGTAAAATTCAAATCTGCTATAAGAAAAAACAGAACTTTTTTAAGAAAACAGAATTCTTCAAAATATTCTGTTGGTTATAAACGCAATTTTTTATTAAGTTAATGACATTGACGACAATTCCCTTCCGCAAGCTGCGCTTGCTACCCTTTAGTGAACTTTGCGTTCAGACAAAAGCCAAAGTGCGGCTTTTATCTGCCCACAAAGTCTGTACATGCGCCCCACTACCCTATCGACAGAATGTAGGTGTTGCGTATGGGCAATGTCACGAAACAGGCAAGCACACGTTTTTCCATAGTCAAGCGGAGCAAAGGGCAGTCAGCAGTCGAGAAAGCGTCCTATATCAGCAGGAGTATTCTTGTCAGCGAGTTTGACGGGCAGACCTACCGTCCGAAATACCATGAGGATTTAGTGCATAGTGAAATCTCTCTCCCACCCAATGCGCCCAAAGAATATGCAGACCAAGCCACTTTATGGAACGCTGTTGAACTGTCAGAGAAAGGGCAGAAATCACAGCTTGCGAGAATGTTAAAAGCGTCACTCCCCAACGAATGGAGTTATGAACTTGCGGAGGAAGTTGTGAGGGATTATGTGCAGAGAAATTTTGTTGATAAAGGAATGTGTGCTGATTGGGCAATCCATGACAGCGAGAACGACAAAGGACAGCGCAATCTCCATATCCATGTTTTACTCACTATGCGCCCTCTTACTGAAAACGGGGAATGGGGAGCAAAGCAGAAGAAAGTCTATGACCTTGACGAAAACGGCGAGAAAATACCAGTGATTGATAAAAAGACTGGACAGCAGAAAGTTGACAAGCGGAACAGAAAACAATGGAAATGTCACACCGCCGACAGCACCGACTGGAACAGCAAAGAAAACGCTAAAATGTGGCGGAAGGATTTAGCCGACACAATCAACGCCACCAATGAGCAGTTGGGTATTGCGGTACATTGGGAACACCGCTCTTTTAAGGAACAGGGAATTGACAAAGAGCCGGCAATTCATATCGGGGCGGTTGCAAACGCCTTAGAACGCAAAGGCATACAGACCGAGAGGGGCAATATCAATCGGGAAATCATCAAGAACAATCTGCTGTTGGAACAGGAGAAAGAAATGCTCATACTTGCCAAGCAGGAACTTCACAGCGCACAGTACTCCAAGATTAAGAGTACGGCTGTCAGCGTCAAGAATGAAGTCATGGAAATGATAGCAAAAGTGAGGGAGCGCAAAGGCAGACTTGACTTGCCGATTGTCAGCGGAAAGCACCTAAGAAAAATATCCGACCGAACCGCCTTGCAGTCAGCCGGCAATGCGGAGAAATTCATCACGACAAGGAAGATAGACAGCTTTGAGAGCCTTGCGAAATTCACAGCGGACAGGGAACAGAAATACAGCCAGCTTGAAAACGTACATTTGTCAAAGGGGCAGAAACTAAACCGGTTAAAGGAACTGTCAAAAATGTATGCCCTCTATGCACCAATCCAAGCCACCTATAAGGAGAGCCAGTCACTTAAAGGATTTGCGAAAATGAAATACGATAAAGAGCATAAGGACAGCTTATCGAAGTATCCCGAATTAAAGGAGCGTATGCAGAGCCTTTTACAGAATGGCGGGAAGATAACGCCGAAACAGTGGAAAGCCGAGATACAGTCTTTGCAATCCGAGTATGAAAGTATCGGCAAAGAGCAGACCAAGACCGCCACAGAATTAGCGTATGCCGAGGTAATCAGCTACGATAAAAAGAACCTTGAAAGGGAGCTTCAGAACGAGAGCCGACAACCGAACAGGCAACAGAGCAGAACGAAACGGAGGGAAGAAGAAATTTAATGGAAATTTGATAGAAATATGCTTGTGATTGTGGTATTCTATTAGAGGTACAAATCGGTATCTATATGGAGGTGTCATAATGAAAAAGGTTAATATTGCAATGGTCATTATAGGATTGATTATTATTCTGTTTGTTGCATTTTGCCCATTAGCAGAAAGTAAAAGTATTGCATGGAGAATTTCAACCGGCTTAGTAGGTTGTTTTTCACTTGTTTCAGGCGTGTATAAGATAGTCTGCAAAAATAAATTCCCATGTAACTAAATATTATTGCAACAATCACAATAGAATAGTCACACAGCGTTAGAGCGTATAGGAAACAATTTATGCGCTCTATTTTATTGTAAAGGAGTAGATTTTTGATTTATAAGCAAAGCCAGCAAGACAGGCAACAAAACAAGACTAAGCGGAGGAAGGAAGAATTGTAAAATAATACGCAACTGATATTTGCTTTTTAGCACTTACCAAATTCTTTATTCTTATTGCCATATACTTTATAATGGCAATAAGGAGGGTGATTTTTATGAATATGAATATTATATCGAAATACTTACAGTTTTTGCGTAAAAGCAACAACTATACACAAGATGATTTAGCAAAAGAATTAGGCATATCAAGACAGGCAGTATCAAAATGGGAAACAGGGACGACTATTCCCGACTTAGAAGTTTTATTGAAAATTTCTAAATTATATGACATCACGATAAATGACATATTAGAACCAAAGGTACAGCCACAGCGGATAACTGATTTTGAGCAGATTTCAACAATTTCTGAAAAAGAACTGAAAGAAGTGTTAGAACAGTTTGACACTAATTTGCTTGTAACAGCTTTAATGGGGGCATCTCCCGAAACAAATAGTTTTTGTGAAAGATTGTTTCCCGATATAGATTTTGAAATGACAAGAAAAAATATAGGCAGAATTAGAATAGAAACTGTTGAAGATATGCAGAACCAAATTATTTCTATGGTGAACTTACAGGCTATGGAGGAAAAATAACCGTTTAGTAAAATTTATACTTAAAGTGAATGAAGTAACACAGCGTCAGAGCGTATAGAAAAATCTATGCGCTCTATTTTATTGTAAAGGAGCAGATTTATGAGCAAAGA
>VSNJ01000270.1 GCA_009774235.1 Lachnospiraceae bacterium | reverse complement strand
CCTCTCACAGAAGATACAGCAAACAAAAAGTCCGATCAAGAGTGCAAGCACCACCTACGGTGGCAAGGCTCTTGACAGGACTTTTTCTTTACTGTTTTGAGGTAATCAAGAGGAATAAAGAATAAGAATGTTGCATTGAACAAAAAAATATTGACATACGTGCATACTGCATGATAATGTATACGTGTAAAGTGTATGTATGAGGAGGTGCAAGATTGCCACGTAATAAATATCCTGAAGAAACTATTCAAAAAATTTTAGATGCTTCTTTAAAATTGTTTTTAGAAAAAGGTTATGAAGAAACAACAGTATTAGACATTATAGCAGAAATGGGAGGCTTAACAAGAGGTGCTTTTTATCATCACTTTAAGTCCAAAGAGGAAGTATTTGAAGCGTTATGCGAAAAACTTTTTGATGAAATAAATCCTTTTGAAAAGGCAAAACAACATAAAGAGCTAAATGGTTTAGAAAAACTAAAATTTGTTATGAAGACATCTTTTGATGATACAGAACACCATAAATTAAGCATTGCTTCTATGCAGCTTATGGAAAGTCCTGCTTTTTTAAAGAAATTGATAGAAAGTAACAAAGAGCTAGTTCCTATGTATCAAGAACTAATAGAAGAAGGAATAAAAGACGGTTCTATACAAACAAAACATTCAAGACTATTAGCAGAGTTATTTGTCCTTTTAACTAACTTTTGGTCAATACCCACCATATATATGGTGACAGAAGATGAAGCATGGGAAAAATTTTTAATGATTAAAAAAATCATGGATAATTTGGGGCTTCCGATAATTGATGATGAAGTAGTTAGATTATGTAAGGAAAACGCTTAGCAAAAATAAGATTGTCGAAAGGCAATTTTATTTTTAGAATTATACATACATACACCATGTATAATTATGATTAAGGAGGATTTTATGAAAATATACATGAAACAAAACAAGGTATTACTTCTTTTCACTATTTTAACAAGCATAATTGCTTCCCTAGGGTATGTATTTATGGCTGTACTCTTACAGAAATTATTAGACATAGCTGTGGAAAAGAATATGCAACAATTTATTCCAATGGTTTTGTTCTCCATTTTTTATTTTGTTATGCTGGGAATTTTTCTATATCTTCAATCCTTGCTTAGCAAAAGGATTACTTGCAAAATCATTAAGCAAATTCGAACTGATGTATTTAAAGGGATAGTTAGTCAAAGTATGGGAGATTTCGGAAAAAGGAATACTGCCGATTATCTATCCATTATTACAAATGACGTAAAAATGATAGAAGATAACTTTTTACTCCCATTCTTTGAAGTAGTTCAATATACTGTTATTTTTATTTCTTCCTTTGTATTGATGATTTATTTTGATGTTATTGTAACTATCGTTGTATTTGTTGCAATTACTTTGATGTTTCTTGTTCCAAGTCTATTAGGTAAAGAGTTGGAAAAAAGGCAAAATACACTTTCTTCACAATTAGCAGATTTTACAACCAAATTAAAAGATATTTTATCTGGATTTGAAATTATTAAATCTTATTCGATGAAACAATATGTAATACAAAAATTCGATAAAGAAAATAGTGATACAATCCATACTAAATATAGTGTTGACAAATTATTTGCATTGAATGAGGGCTTATCTTCCTTTCTTGCACTCATGGTTCAAATAGTTGTTCTGTTTCTATCTGCCTATTTTATCATTACAGAGCGTATAACTGTGGGAACTCTGTTGGGTATGGTACAAGTAAGCAGTAATCTAGCTAATCCGTTGATTATGATATTTACGAATATACCAAAAATCAAAAGCATACAACCGATTATAGAAAAGCTTACAGTATTATCCAAATATGAATTGAATGAAGTACCAAAAAAGCAGTCAGCTACATTTAACAGCGTTGTTTCCATCAGCAATTTATCTTTTGCTTATGAGAAACAAAACAGAGTTTTAGACAAGATAAATCTTCATATTGAAAAAGGAAAAAAATATGTAATCGTAGGAAAAAGTGGTTGTGGGAAAACAACCTTAGTGAAACTCTTGGCTGGATATTACACCGAATATAGCGGAAAAATCCTTTATGACAATACCGACTTAAATATGATGAATGAAAATGATATTGTTCAACTATCTTCTATCATTCACCAAAATATCTATATGTTTAATGAGAGTGTCTACGATAATATTTGCCTACATGAAGACTATTCCAAAGAGTCCATAGATAAGGCTGTAAAAGCCAGTGGTTTAAATGACGTTATCGAAAAACTTCCAGAGGGGTTACTCTATGAAGCAGGAGAAAACGGCTCTAATCTTTCAGGAGGACAAAAGCAAAGGATTGCAGTAGCACGTGCTTTAATAAGAAACAAACCCATTCTGATATTAGATGAGGGTACTTCTGCTATTGATATGCAGACAGCCTATGACATTGAAAATCATTTGTTAAAGATAGAGGGCTTGACAATCATTACCATTACTCATAATTTGAAAAAAGAACTGTTAGAATTATACGATAATATTATTTATATGGAAAATGGAGAGATTATTGAACGAGGTACTTTTGAAGAACTTACAAGCGTACCGTCACGCTTTTTAAAATACCTTACAATAAAAAAAGAATAATGTAATAATGTGTTGCCCGTACAAACTATATGTTTTGTTCGGGCTTTTTTCATAGCACCACTCTTTTCTATATATCCTCTAAAACGGTATAAACGGTATTTAATATTTTCCGTTTATATATTTAGGCTTTTGCGGAAAGGGGGTGAGATTATGGGAACATCTTCTTTTGAGAAAGCTGTTTGTTTACAGTTTAATGCTTTGATGATGATTTTGATAAAAGGTACATTATCAAGCCACAGAAGACAAATTGCAAGACGTTCTAGGCATGAAATTTTGTTTTGTGAATTGTCTGAAATGAAACGTGTTGAACATGGCATAAACGATGAATATTTTTTTGATTTTACATCATTTCAAGTTTTGAATTTTACAATTCGTGTATCTAATGAAGAGCTGGGTATAGCTTTACAAGAATTGACAGAAAAACAGCGTACTGCTATCTTGTTACATTTCTTTCAAGGCATGAATGACAGAGAAATTTCAGAATTGTATCATGTATCACGTTCTGCTATTAACAGCAGACGGGATAGAGGACTAAAGAAATTACAGAAGTTATTAAACGAAAGGAAATAGAACAAATGAAAAAAAATTATGG
>VSNJ01000027.1 GCA_009774235.1 Lachnospiraceae bacterium | reverse complement strand
ATAAATATGTTATAAACTATTTTATAAAGTTTTTATAAAACAGTTTATAAAAAAACTTGTAAAGTATAAAAGTAACTAAGGTTAAAATTTTGATAATTAATATTTAGTAATTAATTACTAATTAAAAATCAACTAATAACTAACCAATAACCGAATTTAACTTTTCTATTGCAGTATCAAGGTCAATTCCATGTATATTACACGCCTGTTCTAATGTTTCCCTAGCAGAAGAGGGGCATCTTATACAGCCAAGCCCCATCTCGTTAAATGCTTCTGCTGTTTCTGGGTGGTATTGTAATATAGCCCCGATTAATGAATACTTTGAAATAACCATAAAGATTGTCCTTTCTGTTTTTATAATATATTTGTATATTATCTTCTCCATACTATTCTCTATTCATTAGTATAATTATACTTAATTATATACAGACTTTCAAGATATAGATAACTCCCAGATATCTATAATTACTTTTACCAGTTATCTGGTAAAATATTTCCAATATTATAATTGTCCAGTAAATATACTTAAACATTATCTTTTCCAGAACCAATAACCAATACTAATAATTTATTTACTTTTTTACTTTCAAACATCAACTTAAAACAATATTATATTTTTGCAATATAAGGCATTTTACTACCAGCCAGGAAGTTGACTATAGCCAGCATATGGGATATAATTAAACAATATTTGTATATTAGAACAGTATTTACTATCTGCTCTAAAGTGATATTTAAGAAGTGGAGGAACCATAATGGCAGAGAAGAAAAATATTTTAACATATGAAGGCCTCAGGGCATTAGAAGAAGAGCTTCAGGACTTAAAGGTAAACAGACGTAAACAAGTTGCTGTGAAAATCAAAGAAGCAAGGGAACAAGGTGACTTATCAGAAAATGCAGAATATGATGCTGCCAAAGATGAACAGCGTGATATTGAGCTCCGTATTGAAGAAATTGATAAAATCCTTAAAAATGCTGAAGTTGTTGATGAAGAAGATGTTGATTTAAACGCTATAAGCATAGGATGTACAGTTACATTAAGGGATATTGAATTTGATGAAGAAATGGAATATAAAATTGTAGGTTCTACAGAAGCCGACTGCTTAAATGGAAAGATTTCCAATGAATCACCTGTAGGCGTAGCACTTATAGGCTCAAAGGAAGGCGATAAAATAGAAATAGAAACACCTACAGGTGAAATGATTAAATATGAGATACTTGGTATAAAAAGAACAGCAGTAACAGAATAAACAAGAAAGGGGCATTTAAAAGTGGCAGGACAGCAGAAAAACCCCCAGACACAGGAGGAACTTGGAACTCTCCTCAAGGTCAGAAGGGAAAAACTAGAAAATTTACAGAATGAAGGAAAAAATCCTTTTGAAATAACTAAATATGATGTATCTATCCATTCACAGGATATTAAAGACAAATATGATGAACTTGAAGGACAGGAAGTTTCTATTGCAGGACGTATGATGTTTAAACGTGTAATGGGCAAAGCTTCTTTTTGCAATATCCAGGACCTTAAAGGAAATATCCAGTCATATGTAGCAAGAGATGATATTGGCGAAGACAGTTATAAAGATTTTAAAAAGTATGATATTGGAGATATACTTGGAATAAAAGGTATTGTATTTAAGACAAAAACAGGTGAAATCTCTGTACATGCCAGCGAAGTCACCCTTCTTTCCAAAAGCCTGCAGGTTCTTCCAGAGAAGCACCATGGGCTTACTGATACTGATATAAGATACCGCCAGAGATATGTTGACCTTATAATGAATCCAGATGTAAAAGATACTTTTATAAAGCGTTCCAAAGTTATAAGCAGCATACGCCGTTACCTTGATGCTGGCGGTTTTATGGAAGTTGAAACACCTATGCTTGTAACTAATGCAGGAGGTGCAGCAGCAAGACCATTTGATACACATTTTAACGCACTTGATGAAGACTTGCACTTACGTATTTCACTTGAGCTTTATTTAAAGCGCCTTATTGTAGGAGGTCTTGAAAAGGTATATGAGATAGGACGTGTATTCAGAAATGAAGGACTGGACACAAGGCATAACCCAGAGTTTACTCTTATGGAATTATACCAGGCTTATACTGATTACCATGGCATGATGGATTTAACAGAAAATTTATACCGCCATGTAGCAAAAGAAGTAACAGGTTCAGAAATATTAACTTATGGTGAACACACTATTGATTTATCAAAGCCTTTTGAACGCATTACAATGCTTGATGCAGTTAAAAAATATGCTGGTGTTGATTTTAATGAAATCCATTCAGCAGAAGAAGCAAAGAAAGCAGCAGATGAGCACCATATTGGATATGAAGAAAGACATGGAAAAGGTGATATACTTAACCTGTTCTTTGAAGAATATGTTGAGGAACATTTAATACAGCCTGTATTTATAATGGACCATCCTGTAGAAATATCACCCCTTACCAAGAAAAAGCCAGATAACCCGGATTACGTAGAACGTTTTGAATTCTTTATAAACGGGTGGGAAATGGCAAATGCTTATTCTGAGCTTAATGACCCTATAGACCAGCGTGCACGTTTTGAAGCACAGGAAGCAGCATTAGCTGCTGGTGATGAAGAAGCTAACCACACTGATGAAGACTTCCTTAATGCATTAAGTATTGGTATGCCTCCAACAGGCGGAATTGGCTTTGGTATTGACAGAATGGTAATGATAATGACAAACTCCCCAGCAATAAGGGATGTACTCTTATTCCCAACAATGAAAAGTTTAGATAAATAAAAATGCTTGCAAACCGCATAAATATGGTATTTCTTGAATAATAATAAAACAAAAACCCCAGCCCTTTTAACTTATCAAAGTTCCAGGATGGGGTTTTCTATATCTCTACACTATGTTTTTTATTCATCCGTTTTTTAATTTTGCTATCTGCCATCTTATAAATCCCTGCAATAACCCTGATACACAATAAAACTGGGTATATAACTGCAATTATAAGAATACTTGTATAAAGCTCCCTTTTAATATCACGTGCCCTTGCTGCATTTTCCCAGTATGGATATGCAACAGGCTGTATACCTGCCGTTTTATAGAAAAATTCCTTTAAATTATCAATTACATAAAAAAAATCTGTTCTTTCACTGTTTTCTACTATCACCATTTTACGGTTTTCTATACCAAGCTTCTCTTTTATAAGGTTTACAGCCCATTTCTTTACTGGGTCAGGCATTATGGTTTCATAACATGTAATTGGAACTTTATTTGTTTTTTCTTCTGTACCTGGTGTACCGCTGGTATTTGTAATTCCAGAACCGCCTGTTCCCATAGCTGCTGTATTATTACCTTGGTATTCCTTGCAGAAAGCACTATACGGCAGCCATGCACGGTTAATTTCCCCATATACCTCTTTTTCTTCTTTGGTCTGGGGAGTATCTACTACACCTGCCACATAATATGTATTGCCATTTATTTTAAATGGCATACCCGCTGCATTCTCACCGCCAAAAAGCTGCCATGCAAGCTCTTTATCAATTACAGCACGGTCTTTCATAACATCATTATCTGAATATGCAAAGCCAGACAGCCAGACCATCTGGTGGAAAAAGAAAAAATCCCCGCCTGTTGCTGTCACTTTTGCATTTGCTGTATTTTTTCCATTGGCCAGTTCCATAACACCTTCACTGCTAAAACAGTCTTTTAAAAGCCCCTCACTATTATCTTCCCTTTTTTCATTTGTAATAGAATTTTCCTGGAATGACATTTTTAAACCACTAACCAGTGTATTCCTGTCATTTTCTGTCCAGCCTTCTTCTGGGGACATATACACAGAAATATGTGCAAACTCCTGGCGGCCTGACTTCCAGCGTCTTGATGCATCAGATTCCCTCTCCTTCTTATTGGTTCCATTCAAAAGACAAAGACACACAAAGGCGGCAATAACACATAATGCAAAAGCTGCAAATCTTATTTTATTTTTTGTTCTACCTGAAAAAACTCTCATATAAATAACCATGCCCTTCCAGTATACACAGAATTATGGCTGCATGCAAAACATCTGCAATGCAGGCAAAACTTGTAGTGTAAAATTCCTGCTTTCCACACCATACCCTCTGTAAGCCAGGTACACCATCTTTACTGCTGTGCAAGACGTACATAATCACCCTTCTCAACAGCTTTTGAAGCAGTAGTAATAATACTTGCATAATTATCAAATCCAGCTGATACTGCTGACTGTGTTTCATTTTGTGCAAGAACTGTTACTTCTTCTCTTTTTGCAATATAACGGTTACCTACTGGGCTTGACTTTTCCTGTATTACCAGGACAAATTTGCCATCACTGTCCTCACGTATTGCACTTGTAGGCACTATGTAATCATAATTTGCTTTTCTCTCACCAACAGATATACTTAGTGAAGTACCATTTTCAATATTGCTGCCTGTAACATTAAAAACCAGAATCTTTCCAGCATTTGGGTTCTGTGAATCTGTCTTTATATTTGAAAGAACCACTTTTATATCATCATCCCATACATTTAATACAGTAGCATTATCACCACGCTTAACAAATTTACTCTGCTCCGTTGTCACAGGAATACTTATCTGGTAGCCATTCTCACTTGACTGTATATTTAGCAGGCTGTTTCCAGGGGTAGCATTTTCCCCTGCCTTTGCAGTTATATCAGATACTGTACCTGCAGTTTTTGCCTTGATTACTACATTTTTACGCTTCTTTTTAAGGCGGTTAATCTCTCTTTTTTTCATTTCTATTGATTCTGCTTTCTGCTCATTATCAAGAGCAGCTACCTGCATTTTAAGGTTATTATCACTTTGTTCCTTTGCAAGGTTTAGATAAAGGGTTTCTAGTGCCTTACGCTTTTCCTGTACGGTCTGGTTTAATGTATCAACTAAATTTTCATCTGCTTTCTGGTAAGCGCCTTCTTCTGCTTTAACATTTTCATAAGCTGCCTGCAGTTGTGAATAAGAATTGTCAAGCTTTGTCTTCTGGTTATCCAGCTTTAATTTTTTGCTTTTTAACGCTTTAATATTATCTTCTACTACTTTTATCTTTGTACTGTTATCATTTTTAACAGCGTTCTGTGCATCCTCAAGTTTGCGCTGTGCATCTTTTAATTTCTTCTGCGCAGCATAAAGCTCTGATTTCGCTGATGCAAGCTGTGACTCCCTGTTATCACTTAATGACTTTTCACTTTCTAGTGAACTTATTTCCCCTTTTATTTCTGTGATATTCTTCTCTTTATCTGCAATATCTCTTTTTAGCTGTTTTATCTTCTTATCACTTGATGCTGACGCATTTTTTTTAGCAGCTTCCAAATCCTTCTGTAAATCCTCAAGGTCTCTTTTCTTAGCATCTATCTGTGTAACCAGTACATTGTATTCCTGCCTGGCAACATTTAATTGCTCCCAGTACTGTTCTTTTGTTTCATCATCAGCATTATTGTATAAGTTGCCAAGTTCTGCAACCTCCAGGCTTGACTGGCTTGCCTTGATATTAAGGTTAGATATCTCTGCCTCAATATCACGTATGCTTTTATTTAAGCTTGTAATCTTATCATCTGTTGAATCTGATGTTTCAGCTTCTTTTAAATCATTTTTTAAATTATCAAGCTCTTTCTGCAAGGCATCGAGTTCTTTTCTTTTAGTCTTTAATTCCTCTTCAATAGCTTTAGATGTACGTTCATTCTCATACTGCTTTACCTTATCCTCAGCATCTTCAGTTTCTCTCTTTGCTGCTGTCACTGCAGCATTAAGTTCTGGCATGCTTCCGCTGTCCTCACCGCTAAGCTCTGCCTTTTCACTTTCAAGGCTTTCAATTTCAAGCTCAAGCTGTGAAATTTCATATGCTTTTGCTGATACTTCATCAGCTTTCTTTTGCATTGCCTTTTTAGCTTTGTCTACCTTTTTCTTAAGCTCTGCATACTCAGCTTTCTTTTTAATGTTTTCCTTTTTTGCATCTTCTATATCTTTAAGTGCCTTCTGTAAATCCCTCTTTGCATACTTTATTTCAAGTGAATTTACAGCATAGTCTGGAACAGCCATTTCAAGAAGTGCCTTTGCATAGTCATGGTTAAGTGTCATAAGGTCGGTCTTTGCCTGCTTAAGTGCATCTGCACTGCTTTCACCTGCAAGAACCAGCACAGCCTGCCCCTTTTTTACCTTATCCCCTTCTTTAACCAACACCTTTAAAATTTCCCTTTCTTTTTTGCAGTTCACAGCTACAGGTTCCCTTGCCTCAACATAGCCATCCCCACGTATCTTTGTAGTAAGAGTGCCTGATTCTGCATAGGCAGTTTCTACCTCTGCAAGAGAATAATTCATAATAGTATTGGAAAAAAATGTAAGCAAAAGCATAATTACCAAAAAGATAATAGCAATATTTTTAATCTTATCCTTACGCTTTTGATATTTCTTTATTAAATCCTGTTCTTTCATAAGAAATATTATCTCCTTCCCTTAACCTTTTAGTCCGCCAGAATATGAAATACCCTCTACCAGATATTCCTCTCCATATAAGAATATTAAAATTCCTGGAACCATATATATAGTTGCAACCGCAAATGCAAGGCTTATCTCACCTGAATTAATTTTTGAAAGAAAAACTGAAAGCGGATGCATATCTTCATTCTTAAGCAATATAAGTGGCTGTTCAACCATATTCCAATAATCAATAAATATAAGTATTGATACAGAAACCATTGCTCCCTTGCAAAGAGGTACACATATTTTTGAAAAAATCTGCCACTCTCCTGCACCATCAATCTTCGCCGCCTCTATAAGTGACTCTGGTATACGCCGCATAAATTTTGTAAACAGGAATACACTAAATGGAGAAGTCATTCCTGGCAGCCATATTGCCCACTTTGTATCAAGCAGCCCAAGCCAGTCTGTTACCAGGTAATTGGGTACAAGTGTCACCTGGTAAGGAAGAAGCATAAGAATAATATATACAAAAAATAAAATCTCCTTTATCCTTCCCTTAAATCTTGTAAAACTGTATGCTGCAAGTATTGCAATAATAACCTGTACTACAAGAATTGGCACTGTATATATCACTGTATTCCAAAATTTCAGCAAATACTCTGGACTATTTAAAAGCACCGTTGTAAACTGTTTAAAAGTAACCATATCAGGAATAAACTTAAGATTTACTTTTTCTGATATGTATCCTGCACTTTCTTTATCATTAAAAATCATCCCATAATTTGCCTTAATTTCCTGTGAGCTCATAAATGAATTGGCTATTGTAAGTACAGTAGGAAGCATGAAAAATACCGCCATTGCCAATGCAATTACAAATAATATAACAGATTTTTTATGCTGCTTTTTTTTCAGTTTAACTTTCTTTGACTTAAACTTAAAAGATTTAACCCTCAAAATCCTCACCTGCTTTACTTTCAATAAAAAATAAAATACCTATTACAATAATCATAAATACACACATTACAATAGCCGCTGATGACAATTTCTGGTAATCCAAAGATTCAAAAGTATTATTCATAAAATGCTGAAGCATATAAAGTGACTCATATGGATAGGCGCCTGACAAAAGATAAACTTCCCTGAACACCTTAAATGAATTCATAAGAGACAAAATTATTACAAATAACACAGTTGAATTTATGTATCTAAGCTTAATCCTGAAAAAAATTGTAAACTTTCCTGCTGCTTCAAGCTGTGCAACTTCTATAATATCCTTTGGGACACTTCCAAGTGCTGCCATAAATAAAATCATATTATAGCCTAAATTCTTCCAAAGGAACATACTTATAACAACAAGCATACTGTAATCAGACTTAAGCCAGTCAGTACCCTGGAATCCAAAAATTTCAAGCAGATTGTTCATAACTCCATGTGCATTAAAAATAACCTGCCATATAAGCACTACTGATGCTACAGGAACCATCATAGGACAAAGGAAAAACGTCCTGAACTGGCTTTGCCATGGTATATTGGCATCAAGCAGTACTGCCAGCATCAGGGAAAGCACTACTGCCAGCGGCACTGCAATTGCTGAAAAAAGAATACTGTTTTTTGCCGCCTGCAAAAAGGCATCATTTGAAAAGAGCATCTTAAAATTATCCAGTCCTGCAAAATTGCCATCAACAGGTCCGTCAACCAGTGAATAATAAATAATTACCATAAATGGAACTATCATAAATACCATAACACCTAAAAAACTTGGTGCAAGAAATACTCCTGATACCAGATGCTCTTTTATCTTACTTTTATTCCTAGACTTATTCTTCTTTTTTCTCTTTCTTTCCGTAATGCTGCCCCCTCCACCTGGTATCAAAAATTTCATAATAATCCTCCATGCCGGCTTTGGCGGCTCAAATAGTATAGCAGGACAAGCCTGCTTTAGAAAAATGCTGGTTTTGCATTTTTCCTGTGTGAAATTTAATATATCTTAGGTAGCTTTTTTTGCTGCCTTAGATATATTTTTCACACTATCCTGCCTGCAATTATATATTATTAAGAATTTTCACTGACATAAATTTTTACTCTGCTCTGTAAAATTTCTGCTGTTTCTTTTGCAGTTTTGTCACCTGCATAAAGTGCCTTTGTTTCTTCAGTGATTATTTCAGAAATATCATTAAAATATGTATCATAATTACTTTCTTTTCCAATTCTGCCAACAATAGTACGGAATAAATCCATATGGGCTTTTGTATATGGTTTTATATTTACTGTAAAACTATCTATTGTATATGAATCATCTATTGGTGTCACCTGTGTACCATCATCATCTTTATAAGCCTTAGTTGCCATAGCATACTCCATTTTCTTCTCCAGGGCATCTTTTCTTACAGGCAGACCATAACTTCCTGATGCTTGCTTCTGGAAGTCATATGCATAAAGCCTGCGCAGGAATTCCCATGCACCATCTTTGTCATCACAATTTTCCGAAATAGACAGGCACGCATCCACAGATGTCATTGATAATTTATTATTTCTATCTTTAGAAGGCTGGCTGATTACAGTATAACCACCCTGCTTCTTATATAATTTTTCATTAACCTGTATATCTGAAAAATCATATAAATACATATCACTTAATAATAATCTTCCACTATTTATAAGTTCACTTCTGTCTTCATTTTGCCATCCATTGGCATTCTGTTCCTTAATATACTGGTCAGTTGTCTGGAAATTCTTTGAAAACTCAAGCATATGTACAAATTCTTCGGAATCCAGGTTTACTTCACCTGTTTCAAAATCAATAAAATCCTTCATCTGTGAACTAAGCATATTTTGTATAAACCAGTCACTTGTCATACCCTGCATAAATACCCCGTTTTTTGGCATACTTTTATACTTCTCTTCCATTTCTTCATATGTCCAGCCCTCCATATCACCAAAAACCTTTTTAGAACCTACGAGTGCATTTACCGAAAACTGAGTAGGCATATAATATAATTTGCCATTATGTTCAATAGTATTTATTACAGAATCCACAAAATCTTCTTTCTTGATTTCATCATCCTTTTCAATAAAAGGATATAAGTCAGCAAGCATTCCTTTCTTAATATACATAGATTTAGATAACCCGCTTAATTCTATAATATCTGGTATATCACCTGATATTATATCAAGGTTCATCTGCTTCTGTGGGTCTTCATATGTATTATAGCTTTTTATTTCTATATGGTAATCTCCACTGCCTTTATTATATTTTAAGATTTCCTCTTTTAGTGGCTGGCTTAAATAATTTGCTGCCAGTGTAAGCCTTTTCTTTGGTTTAGCATCTGAATATTTCTTTTTATCAATACTTGCTATTTCAATATTTGAATATGAACTACCTTTTCCATCTGTATCATATTTAGATGAAGAACATATAACCGTTAAACTTCCGTCTTCCATAATCTTGAAGTCTGATATATCATTGCCATTAATATCAACATTTATCCAGTTAAATAAAAGTTCCATTTTATTTTTATTAATGTCACATTCATATATGCCATCTTCATTGCTTAAATATACAATTCCATCTTTACCCTGCTGTATATTCCTGATATTGTATATAATACGTCCGCCAAAATCAAAAGTCTTACCACTCTTGCCAGTGTCTGTATCAAACTCACAAACCTTCCCATTGGCCATAATATAAATTTTACCGCCATTTGCTGTAAAAATATTGTCAATATAATCATCTGTCCCAACCACATTTGCCAAGGAACCATCTTTATTAAAAGTATAAATCTTTTGTTCTGAAATAGTTATCAGCTTTTCATCTACATAAATCAAAGCATTGCCTAAATACAGCTCTTCATTCTTCTTAAGACCAGGCTTTAACTCTTTACGTCCAGATAAACTGCCGTCCTTATTAAGGTCTGATATATAATATTTTGTATTGCTTGCACCTGTTTTTTCATTATAATTATAAACAGAAGACAGCATATGCATATTGCCCTCTTCATCCATAAATAACTTGATTACAGATTCGTTTTCTTCTAAATCTTTAAGTTCAGCCATATCAAAATTTTTACTGTCAAAAGAACCTGTCATAAAGTAACTTATGGATTTTCCAGACTGTTTCTTTTCATTATATTCATAATGTGAACCCATCATATAAATATTGTCATCTTTTATACATGCCTGGCTTACATAATCAACTTCTACATTACCCAGGTCATTAAACTTTGGCTCATATATATACTCTGGCGTACTGTCTTTGCCAGAACCCTTGCCGCCACCTTTGCCACATGCAGTAAACAGCAATGACAATGTAAATACTGCCAGTGATACCCTGAACAACTTTCTAGTGCTATTTTTCACCATACTTTTCTTCACTCCTGCTATTTGTAAAATCTAACTGTTCAATTTCTTCTTTTTTTATAATTTTTCCACTGTCAGGAACTTCATAATATCCCATCTGCAATTATATACCATAAACTTGTTCTTTATCTGATATACTTAAATTATCCTGTATATTAAGAATTTTCACTGACATAAATTTTCACCCTGCTCTGCAGGATTTTTGCTGTTTCTTCTGCAGTCTTATCACCTGCAAAAAATGCTTTTGATTCTTCATTAATTATTTCGGAGATATCATTAAAATATGTATCATAATTATTTTCTTTTCCAATCCTGTCAACAATAGAACGGAACAAATCCATATGGGCTTTTGTATATGGCTTCAATTCTACTGTAAAATCATCCATTGAATATGTACTATCTGTTATAGGTGTTACCTGTGTACCATCATCATCTTTATATGCCTTAGTTGCCATAGCATACTCAATTTTCTTCTCCAAAACATCCTTTCTTACAGGGAAACCATAATTATCAGATATCTTTTTCTGGTATTCATATGTAAAAATACCACGCAGGAATTTCCAGGCACCATCTTTATCATTACATTTCTCTGAAATAGCCAGGCATGCATCTCCGCTGCCCATTGCCAGTTTATTATTCTTATCTTTAGAAGGCTGGCTGATTACAGTATAACCACCCTGTTTCTTATATAATTTTTCATTAATCTGGATATCTGAAAAATCATACAAAAACATCTCACTTAATAACAACCTGCCGCTATTTATAAGTTCAACCTTGCTTTCATTCTGCCATCCATTTGCTTCACGTTCCTTCATATATTGGTCACTTGTCTGGAAATTTTTTGAAAATTCAAGCATATTTATAAACTCTTCAGAATCAAGATTAACTTCACCTGTTTCAAAATCAATAAAATCTTTCATCTGTGAACCAAGCATATTATACATAAACCATTCTCTTGTCATATCCTGCATAAATACCCCGTTTTTGGGCATGCTTTTATATTTTTCTTCCATTTCTTCATATGTCCAGCTTTCCATATCACCAAAAACCTTTTTAGAACCTATAAGAACATTTACCGCAAATGAGGTTGGCATATAGTACAGTTTGCCATTATGTTCAATAGTATTTATTACAGAGTCTACAAAATCCTCTTTTTTAATTTCACCATCTTTTTCAATAAAAGGATATAAGTCAGCAAGCATCCCCTTTTTAATATACATAGATTTAGATAACCCACTTAATTCTATAATATCTGGTATATCACCTGATATTATATCAAGGTTCATCTGCTTCTGCGGGTCTTCATATGTATTATAGCTTTTTATTTCTATATGGTAATCTTCACTGCCTTTATTATATTTTAAAATTTCCTCTTTTAATGGCTGGCTTATATAACTTGCTGCCAGTGTAAGCCTTTTCTTTTGTCTTGCCTCACTATATTTCTTTTTATTAACACTTGCTATTTCAACACTTGAAGTAGAACCACCTTTTCCAGAATCATCATAATTAGATAAAGTGCTTAAAACAATTAAACTCCCATCTTCCATCATCTGGAAATCTAATATATTATTGCTGTTAATATCAACATTTATCCAGTTAAATAAAAGCTCAAGTTTATTTTTACTTAGGTCACATTCATATAAGCCATCATCATTATTCAAATACACAATTCCATCTTTGCCTTGTTTTACATTCTTGATATTGTATATAATACGGTCTCCTAAATCAATGGTTTCTCCAAAATTACCAGTATCTGTATCAAGCCCACAAATCCCATTATAATTCATAATATAGATTTTACCATTATTTGCTGTAAAAATACTATCAATATAATTATCTGATTCAGCTGTTTTTGCCAGTGAACCATCTTTATTAAAAATATAAATCTTCTGGTCTGAAAATGTTATTAGTTTTTCATCTTCATAAACCGCAGTACCTCCTAAATACAGTTCTTCATTTTTCTTAAGCCCAGGCTTTAGCTCCACATGTCCAGATAAACTTCCATCTTCTGCTAGTTCTGCCATATAATATTTTGTATTGCTTGCACCTGTTTTTTCATTATAATTATAAACGGAAGACAACATATAAATATTGCCCTCTTCATCCATAAATAATGTACTTGGTGTTTCATTTTCCTTAAGCCCTTTAATCTCAGCCATATCAATATTTTTGCTATCAACAGAACCTTTCATAAGATAATTTATAGATTTACCAGACTGTTTTTTTTCATTATATTCATAATGGGAGCCAGTCATATAAATATTGCCATCTTTTATACATGACTGGCTTACATAATCAACTCCTACAGTGCCCAGGTCATTAAACTTTGACTCATATATGTACTCTGGTGTGCTATCTTTACCAGAACTTTTTCCGTCACCTTTACCACATGACGCAAATAACAACACCACTACAAATAATGCCAGTGATACTATAGAAAACTTTCTATTATTACTTTTTACCATACTTTCTTTCTCCCCTGCTCCTTATAACATTTGCATACTTATGGTACAGAAAAATCACAGCTTTCTTCACATTTTCCCACAAAAATACTTGTACAGTAACTTGAATTAACGTATTTTATAGGGCTGCACATAAGTTTTTATTGCATTAACTATTATAATACTAAATATCCTGATATACCATTAAAAAGTTTTTAAGATATTCTTACAATTTCTTTACACATAAAGCTATCTGTACCAAAACAGTTTTTATCCATAGATTAAATATAAAAGGACTGCCGCACTAAGCATAAAACATACAATATATGGCATCTGTTAAAATTAATATCCGTTATATATTGTTATAGTTTTTCTTAATGCCGCAGCCCTTTTATTTAATAAGAATCTTGGACATTCTTGGATTAATGCCCGTTGCCACTACATCCGTGTTTGTCTTCACCACAACCCTCTCCATGATGGTGGCCATTATGATGGCTGCACTGTATATCAGGATTATAACTAAGTTTTCCTTCCAGAAATGCTTTTACTGCACTGTCTGCCTCTCCTGTAACACCACCATAAAGCTTTATTCCAGCTTCTTCAAGTGCTATCTTTGCACCATTTCCAATACCACCGCAGATTAAAATATCTGCTTTTATCCCGGCAAGTAAGCCTGCAAGGGCTCCATGCCCGCTTTCACCTGTATCCACAATCTGCTCATTGGCCACCTTGCCATCTTCGATATCATAAACCTTAAACTGTTCTGTATGTCCAAAATGCTGGAATACATTTCCATTTTCATAAGTAACTGCAACTTTCATATTATTTTCTCCTTTCATATTTACAATTTATACATTTTACTAAACAATAAAAAGTGTATTGTAACCTGCTTTAATCCTCTGCTGGTATCTTCTGGTCCATCTTCATAATATGGTTTATCAGCCAGTTAGCAAGAAAATCAACCAGGACATTAATATATTCCTGCTGGTTTTTATCCATATCTTCAAAGTTAATCTCTTCTATCTTTTTAACAAACGACTGGTGCACACTCTGCTGGACTGCCAGTCCCTCATAATTAATGCTCTTCATATAGCGTTCTTCATCTTGGAAATGCTTTACTGTATAATCTTTAAGTTCTTCCACTATATCTATAATTGCATCATATTTATCATATACATAATCTTTCTGGTTAAGTGCATTTAAATCAGACAATATATCAAACAGACGGCTGTGTTCTTTATCTATAACATCTATGCCTGTATAATACTCTTTAGTAAACTTAAGCAGTACAGGATTATTATGTACTATTTTCATTTTCCCTATCAGGGTATCACTTGACAAAATATGTCTGTACAGCCACAAAGACAGATATTCCATCATATCATGCAAAATTCTTGCCCCTTTACTGGCATTTATATTTTCCAAATCAACACTATTTACCTTTGCAGTAAATTCTGCATGTTCCTTTATCTGGCGCAACAGTTCAGGGTCATGTATCTCCCTCATATAATTTTCTTCATGTGCAAAATGTGTTGCCGCATAATCTTTTAAATCCGCCATAAGTTTCCTGGCTGACTGCATAGTTTCTTCCACAGGCCTGTTTAAATCCGCAATAACCACTGAAATCCTGTTAATTGTTTCAAAAAGCTGGCGGTGTTCATTATCAACAATATTAATACCTGTCATACAGTCATCTGTAAAATAGTACATTTTATCAGCCCTTTCTTAATCTATAAAAATATTCTATCCGTACATTGTATACTATTCTACACAAATAATCCACATATTTATTTTTTAATCTACAAATTATATGGCTATGGCAATTCCAAAATTTTACCACCAGCAGCCGCTTGCACTTGGATGGAATAATTTTAACCAGAATATGGAACATGCGTTATATTGCCATATGTCCAATATAAAAATTAAGACTTTATTTCCTTTGTTGATTCCCTGATTACAAGTTCCCCTGGAAGAACTATCTGTTTATTACCTCCATTTTTTTGTATTATATGGAACAATAAATCTACTGTTTCCTTTGCAATTTCTTCTACAGGCTGGCGTATTGTTGTAAGTGAAGGGTTATAATATTCACCTATCTCCAGTCCGTCAAACCCCGCAACCGAATAGTCCTCAGGAATTTTCTTTCCTGCTTCAGCAAGTGCCCTGCATGCACCGATTGCCATACTATCTGCTATTGCATACACAGCAGTAAAATCCTGTGTCCTGTTTAAAAGCTTCTTCATAAGCCGGTATCCTGTCTGTATCGAATAATTATCAGTATCTCCATCCATATGGCATACAAGCTGGCTGGCTGGTTCTATCCCATTGTCTATAAGTGCCTGCCTGTACCCTTCATACCGCAGCTTCCCAATACTGTAATCATCTATACCTGCGGCAAGTATCGCTATTTTTTTATGTCCAAGATGGCATAAATAATCTGCTATTTTATAACTTTCCCCATAATCATCTACTGTAACAAAAGACCATTCCGCATTCCCATTCCACTTGCCATCTTTTCCCTTTCCTGCAAGATACCCAGATGTACTAAGCACAAAAGGCACATCAAGCTGTCTGGTTTTATCCTCAGAATGTGTTACCATACCGCCAAGGAAAATAATACCTTTAAGCTTCTTTTCATTGGCAAGCTGTAATGCTACATTTAATTCATCTTCATTTTCTTCTACACGCTGTAATATAAAAGTATACTTCTTCTGTTGTGTTTCTTTTTCAATAATTTCTATCATCCTGCTGAAAAATGGGTTAGATATACCCTTTATAAGTACAGCAACCGACTTTGATTTTGTACGCTTCAGATTCCTTGCGCTGTTATTTGGAATATAATTATGTTCCTTTATTACCTGCAATATCATTTCTTTTGTTTCTGGATTAATGTCTGGATGGTTGTTAATAGCACGTGAAACTGTACTTACTCCTACCCCGCATACTTTTGCTATATCTTTTATTGTTTCCATATTATCCCCATTTCCTTACTGCTTTTTAAACTAGAAGCCTTTATGCAGAAGTCTTCTTTCTGCACTGCCACGGCCAATTTTGCGTTATTTATGATTTTGGCGAAAAGAAAACTGCCCATATATATGGACAGTCTTCTGACTTATTTTTTATCTTTTAGATTTATAATCCTGTTTCAATTATCCTGCCGTATATTACAGCCAGATTCCTAATCCTGTTTAAAATCCTATCACCAACAGAATTTTTTGTCAATCTCCACTCCCAATTATTCCCTAGTACAGAAGGTGTATTAATTCTTGCATTGCTGCCAAGGTTAAGATAATCCTGCATTGGTATTATGCAGAGGTCCGCAACACTTGACATTGCAAGTGAAACCATATTCCATGAAATATTTTCTTCATTTATATCTGTCTTGTTAAAGTAATCCCGTATAAATATTTTACATTCCTCATCAATATCATTATACCATCCACGTGTTGTATTATTATCATGTGTACCAGTATATACAACACTATTGCTTGTGTGTGTATATGGAAGGTAATTAGAAGATTCCCTTGGGTCAAATGCAAGCTGTAATACCTTCATACCTGGAAATCCAGTGCTTTGTAAAAGTTCTTTTACAGAATCTGTTACAAATCCAAGGTCTTCTGCAATTATATCAAGATGCCCAAGTTCCTTTTCTAAGGTTTCAAACAGCTCCTTGCCAGGTCCTGGCATCCATGTCCCGTTCACTGCATCCTTATCGCCATAAGGAATAGAATAATATTCATCAAATCCACGGAAATGGTCAATCCTTACTGTATCATAAAGTTTAAAACAATATGCAATCCTGTCTGTCCACCATTTATAACCAGTTTTCTTATGGTATTCCCAATTATACAGTGGGCTTCCCCAGAGCTGTCCTGTCTTTGAAAACCCGTCTGGAGGGCAGCCTGAAACTGCCGTTGGGATATTATCACTGTCAAACTGGTAAAGTTCTGGATGCGCCCATGTATCAGAACTGTCCAGTGCAACATAAATAGGGATATCACCAATTATTTTTATTCCATTATCATTAGCATATTTATGGAGCTTGTTCCACTGTTTATAAAACTGGAACTGCTGGAACTTATAAAAGTCTATTTCACCTGCAAGCTCCTTCTTTGCCCTGTAAATTGCCTCTTCATCCCTGTTACGGTATTCTAAAGGCCAGTTAATCCAGCTTTCACCGTTATTTTCCATTTTAATTGCCATATACAGGCAGTAGTCATCAAGCCATAAAGCATTTTCTTCAATAAATGCCTTATAATCTGCGCCACCTTTAAAATTATTAAATGCTTTTCTTAAAATAACCGCTCTTGCAGTATACAGCATGCCATAGTCAACATGGTCTTCTGCCTGCCCGTAGTCCAGTGAGTTACAGTCTTTTTCTGTAATTAACCCTTCGCTTGTGAGTGTCTCCAGGTCAATAAAATATGGATTACCAGCATAAGAAGAAAATGACTGGTATGGGGAATCCCCATAGCCGGTAGGGCCAAGTGGCAATATCTGCCAACAGCCCTGTCCTGCTTTTTTTAACTGGTCTACAAACTCATATGCTTCATGCGAGAAACAGCCTATACCATACTTTGAAGGCAATGCGGATACAGGTAATAAAATACCACATTCTCTCATAAAAATCCTCCAATATGGGATTACAGCTTAACCTTTGACAGCACCTGCTGCAACACCCTTGATAATATGTTTCTGGCAAAGCAGATATACTGTAACGATTGGTACAATAGCAAGAACTAACATTCCCATCATTGCCCCCATATCTACAGAGCCGTAACCACCCTTGAGGTACTGTACCGCAATAGGTATAGTCTGGTAATCACTCTTCAGTACAAGAAGTGGAAGCAGGTAGTCATTCCATACCCACATTGCATTAAGTATTGATACTGTAATTGCTGTAGGTTTAAGAATTGGAAATACTACTAAAAAGAATGTCTGTATTGGTGTACATCCATCAAGCATTGCTGCTTCTTCTAATGAGATAGGAATTGATTTTACAAAACCTGCAAACATAAATACTGCCTGGCCTGCACCAAATCCTACATATACAATTACAATTCCAATAGGATTGCCAAGGTTTAACATATCTGTAACCTTTGACAATGTAAACATTACCATCTGGAATGGAACAATCATTGCAAATACAAATAAATAATATAATACGGAAGAAAATTTGCTTTTTACCCTTGTAAGCCACCATGCTGTCATAGATGTAAGTACAACAATTAAGATTACTGACAGTACAGTGATAATTGCAGAGTTAAGTGCAGCTTTAAAAAATCCTGTTTTCGCAAGACCATCTATGTAGTTAGACAAACCTACAAAAGTTTCCCCATTAGGAAAAGCAAATGGAAGTTCACTAATATAGAGCTTGCTCTTAAAAGAGTTAAGTAAAACTAATACTATTGGGAAAAGGAATACAACTGCCAGTATAATAAATACTATAGTCATAATAATACTGGCTGTTTTTGAAACTTCCATTCCTTCTGCCATATCATTATTTTTCTTCTTTCCTGCCATTATTCTTCCACCTCCCTCTTTCTGGTGATATATAACTGCAGCATTGAAACTATACCTACAATTATAAAGAATACAACTGCTTTAGCCTGGCCTACACCTTCCCATCCATTCCTGTTATAGAATGTTGTATAAATATCAAGCGCAAGACCTGCTGTTTTCCTTGATGGTGCACCAGCTGTCAGTGCCAGGTTCTGGTCAAATAACTTAAATGCATTAGTAAGTGACAGGAAAAGGCAGATTGTTATAGAAGGCATTGCCATAGGGATAATAACCTTAAACATTGTCTGTGTCTTAGTTGCCCCATCAATTTTAGCTGCTTCAATTAATTCCCCTGGGATATTCTGTATTGCGGCAATATAAATAATCATCATATAACCAATTAACTGCCAGTTCATCAGTATAACCAAGCCCCAGAAACCATATTTTGCATCACTTGTTATTGTAACATCAAAATTTGCAAGAACCGCATTAATCATAAGCTGCCATATATAACCTAATACAATACCACCAATAAGGTTTGGCATGAAAAATGTTGTCCTGAAGAAATTAGTGCCTTTAATTCCCCTGGTAAGACCATATGCAATAGCAAACGCAATTATATTTATTGTTATAACAGATACTATTGTAAACTTTGTTGTAAACCCTAACGCATTTATAAAATCTGCGTTAGAAAATGCCCTTATATAGTTTGAAAAACCTACGAACCTTGCATTTGTAACTGTAGTAAATTTACAGAATGACAATACTATACCCATAATAAATGGAATTATAAAAAATACTGTAAATGCAAGTAATGTAGGAAGTACAAACACGGCAAAATATTTTTTATATGCCTTTTGCATAACACTCCTCATTTCTGCGCTGCCTAAGCTGCACAAGACCTGCGCCATGCAGCGCCCAGGCACAGACCTTGTTTAATTTACTTTATGCTTTGGTATTATTCAGCAATAGCTTCTTTCTCTGATTTCCACTCTGCTTTACAGTCTTCTACTACGTTATCCCATTCCTTATTTCCTGTGATATACTCTAAGAGTGATGCACCATAGTCATCTTTGAATGTCTGGCTTGGGAAGCTTGTAAAGTTCCATGATACAGAAGTTAAAGATTCATTATCCATATAACGTATTACTTCTTTTGCTAATGGGTCTGTTGGGTTATCAGCATCTTCAAATGTGTTAAATGGTGCAATAAATCCAAGTTCATTAGTTACAGCCTTTTTACCTTCGTCAGAATTGAATAACCATTCAACGAACTTAATTGTTTCTTCCTGGTCTTCTTTTGAAGCTTCACTGTTTACACTAAAGAAGTTCTCTGTACCAATGCAAAGTCCCTGGCTCTCTTCACCTGAGATACCTGTATAAATTGGAAGGAATTTAATCTTGTCTTCTTTTACAACGTTTCCGCTTACTTTCTTAATATCGCCCCATGCCCAGTTACCATTCTGTATCATTGCAACTTTACCAAGTGCAAATTCTGACATAGAATTTTCAACTGTCTTAGAACCTAACATAGAAGGCTTTGTACATGAATTATTTACATATAAATCTAAAATATTCTTATATTCCTGGTTATATTTAAATTCGATTTCCTGTTTGTCAGTTACACTGTCATCTTTGTATTCATAATAAACAGGAAGATTCATAAGATGTGTCTGCCATCTCCAGTCTTCACCAGGTGTAAATGATGTAGAAGCAAATACACCATCAATTCCTAAGTCATCTTTTCTTGCTGTCATGTCTTCAACAACTTCTTTTAATTTAGCAAAGTTATTAATTTCATCCATTGAAGCTGCTTTTGCACCATCTAATGCAAAATATTTATCCATAATTTCCTGGTTATAAATAATTCCATAACCTTCTACTACGTATGGTATACCATAAACACCATCACCATCTGTTACTGCCATATCTTTATCCTTTAACCATGAATACAGGTTAGTACCAGATAAATCCATACAATAATCTTTCCAGCTCTGGTATCCTACAGGTCCGTTAATCTGGAATAATGTAGGTGCATCTTTCTTAGCAATTTCAGATTTCAGTGTCTGCTCATATGTTCCAGATGCTGCTGTCTGTACTTTTACTTCAATTCCTGTCTGCTCTGTATACTTTGCAGCTATTGCTTTCCACTGGTCTGTCTGCTCTGGTTTAAAGCTTAAGTAGTACACACTTCCTTTTCCGTCTGCACTGCCTTCTTCTTTCTCACCACATCCTGTTACCACACCTGCAATCATTGTAGTTGCAAGTAATAAAGAAACTAATTTACGTCTTATCATTTTTCTTTTCCTCCTTCTTCTATGAAGCGTCATTTTGGTACCGTTCTCGGAAACGTACCCGGTAACGTTTCCGAATATGGGCTTATTATATATCCTGACGAATAAAAAAGCAATCCCTTTTTTATTTTTCGTCAAATTCAATATAAAATATACAAGTTTTTATGCAAAATACACAAGTTTTTTCTCAAAATACAATTTATACTTCTTTGTAATATAATATAATTTCCAGTTGCATATGCCATCATAACGCAAGCGTGCCCTATATAGAATTGTTTAATTGTTTAATAGAACATTGCGGCTTGCGTTATATTGCCATATGTACTATAAAAATATAACCAGCATTTATTCCAGGCTTTCCATCCATAGTTTTTTCTTAAATAAAATAATTGAAATTACCAGGCGTACACATTCTTCCAGTGACAGTAAAAAATATACATAAGGTATTTCAAGTTTTAATATAAATGCTCCCAGGCAGCTTAATGGCACCCCAAAAAGCCATGTGCCAATAAAGTCAATGCACATTATATAGCTTGTCTTACCTCCGCTCCTTATAATCCCCCCGCCCAGTATCATATTCTGTACTTTAACTGGTGAAACCAGTGCAAATACCACAAGTATATGGAATCCCATTTCTTTTACTTCTTGTTCTACATTATAAATATTAACATAACTTTTCCCTAATAAAATTAATAATATTGATAATAATACAGAACCATACAGTCCATAAAACATTAACTTTTTGGATTTTTTATACGCCATGTCATATTCCTTGTTACCAAGTGACTTTCCAATAATAATCCCTGCTGCCTGTGAAAGCCCGCTTAACGCACCTATAAGTAATGTCTGCACAGGTATTGTCAGTGTCATTGCAGCGCATGGCTTTGTACCAATATTTCCATAAACCGCTGTATAAATATTTTCTCCAAAACTCCAGAAAAATTCACAAATAATAACTGGGAATAAAATACTAATATATTGTTTCTTCCTTTCACCATTAAAACGCCACAAAAAAACAGGCTTTATCTTTTTTAATGTAACTTTTACCATAAAATAAAATGTTAAAATAAATGAAGCAGACTGTGAAACTACAGTTGCTACCGCTGCACCCTTTACACCCATTTCTGGCATACCAGCTTTTCCAAAAATTAAAATATAATTTAATAATGTATTTAGAATTACTGATATTATACTGGCATATAAAGGATATTTTGCTGTATCCAGGCAACGCATTAAAGTAGCACATATTGTACTGGCAGCAAGTGGCAGGTAAGATATTGAAATTATACGCAGGTATCCTGCAGCTATCTGCTTTGTAACACTATCTTTTGTATAAAAATGCATAATGTATTCTGGAAAAACAAGACACAATATACTAAATATTATTGAAAGTCCTGCTGCTATAAATAAATTTGAAAAAAAACTTCTGTTAACTTCTTTATCATTCTTTTGTCCTATATATTGTGAAACCATAATTCCTGTTGCTGCAGCAATAGCTGACAAAAGCACAGAGTACATTGATGAAAACTTTGCACCAAGCCCTACACCTGCAATACTGTTACTTCCAAGTTTTCCAATCATAAGCTGGTCAATTACTCCAAAAGATGACTGCAGCAATGACTGTAATGTGACTGGCAAGGCAATTCCTGCTACATTTTTATAAAAACTCTTCTTATTATCCATTATAGCCCTCCTATTTTCCTGACACTTGAACGTATAACAAGGTTTGCTGGAAGTATTACCGATGTCCTGTTATAAATACCTTGTTTCATTTCTATTAATATTTCTACTGCTATTTTTGCACGTTCCTTTTTATCCTGTTTTATTGTAGCCAGTGACGGATATATCCTTTTACACCAGAAACTATCATCAAATCCTATAACAGACATATCATTTGGTACATTTAACCCTTGTTCTTGTAGTTTATAAACCAGTTCTGCCGCATAAAAATCAGATACTGCAAAAACTGCTGTATATTGCAGTATCTTTGAAAAATTTTGTATGTAAAAAATATCCCTTTCTTCTTTTTTCTGTGGTATCTCCAAAAAATCTGCCTGTTTTCCTTCCATTCCTGCCCTGAACCCGTCAATACGCTCTCTATCCATGCAAATATAATTTACTATGGATTAAATTAGAAACTGTTGCTGTACTTAAACCAAGTTCTTCTGCAATATCAATTATCCTTACTCTTTCCTGTCTCATAATCCTGCCTCCTTAATATTCCAGGTATTTTTAATTTTAATAGAAACCTGCTGTATTTACAATAAGTTAAACACATAACCTGTTCTAAAAATAATGCTGTTTATTTAGTATATTTTCATAAAATCCAAGAACACATAAATATATAAACCAAGCCTGCCATATACTCTAACCATCCAGGCCAATAATATATAATTGCCAGAATATATTATCTGTGATATTATAACAGCAAATATCTATTATTTTATGGGGGTAATATATGGAAGCTTATTATAATGATAGACGTGGACGTTATGGGACTGGTGAAAGCTATGACTGGTTCTACCAGTATGATGCAGATATTAATGAACTTAATCTTTATACAAGTCCAGATGGTTTATGGACATATGATATTATAGAGCCCGGATATTCTTCTGGAATAGAGATTTTACGTTATAATGGTAATGAAACCAATATAATAGTACCATCAGTTATCGAGGGCAGGAATGTTATATCCCTTAACTCCACATTTGACGGTTTTTATGAACTGGAAAATATTGTTATACCAGAAGGTATAACATCTGTTGAAGGTGCTTTCTATGGATGTGAAGGGCTTAAAAATGTTACCCTTCCCAAAAGCCTTACAGATATGCCTTATGCTTTTAACTGCTGTTATTCACTTAAAGAAATTAATATCCCAGATAGTGTCAAAGATTTTTCAAATGCATTTCCAGGTACAATGCTTGAAAGTTTTATATTTCCACAAGGTACTAATGATATTTCCTCTTCTTTCTCTGGCAGCATGTATCTAAAAAAAGTAGTAATACCAGGGAGTGTAGAAATTTCTTATGAAGCCTTTGCTGACTGTGAAAACCTTACAGAAGTTACTTTAGAAAATGGAATTACAAGTATTGATGACTATGCCTTTTTCCACTGTACTTCACTTAAAGGTCTTACAATCCCTGGAAGTGTACATACATTTGGTGAATTATCTGTTGGATATATGGAAATAAGGGAATACACAGATTCTAATAAGACTGGATTTAGAATTAAAGGAAACTGTATTATTCCAGGGTTCTATATAAAAGGTGTAAAGGGTTCACCTGCAGAAGAATATGCCAGGGACAATGGTATTTCTTTTATTTCTCTATAACAAGAAAACTGGCATGTTTAAAATAACTAATACTCCATTATAGGCAGTTATTAATGATAATATCTGTCTATATGGAGTATTAACTGGATTTTTAAGGGTTCTCTTCATTAAATGGCTGCCAGGCTGAACCAAATTTAACATCTTTAAACAGCTCTGCCAGACCTGTTATCTGTTTTAACCTAAGTATTTCATCTTTATCCATTCCAAGGTGTTTTGATATCCATGCATCTGACCTGCCAAGTTCACACAGTTCTTTAATAATATTACTCATAAGGTCTACATTATGTGTACCACGTGCCCTGTTATGTCTTATAGTGCTTGCCATACGGTAATCAACTGGCTTATCTATAACTGACACTGGCAGCATGCCTCTTTCACGCTCATAAATATCAGGATAATCAAGCATTATCCTGTATCTGTGGAAACCATCAACAATTATATAAATATCTTCTGGTTTCTCATAATAACAGACAACAGGCATTGTATATCCATCCTCTTTAATACTGTCATACAACAGGCTAAGTTCAGGAGGAGCTACTGAATTTGGGTTATATGTATTAGGGACAACTTTCTCAACAGGCACAGCAATTACATTGTACACTGGACTCTTATATACCATATTTATCACCTACCTTAACATACTTTTGTTTAAGGAAGTCTACATTCCTCTTCTGTTCCCTTGAAAGACCAAATCCCATAAACCGGCAGATATGGTCATTCCGGAGAATACAATAACACATCCGTTTCCAGCTTGGAAGGTCTTTTGAAGACTTTATATCATCTGTATGGTCAGGTATTCTTTCCATAAAAATAATACGTGAATTTTTCATAACTGTATAATTGGAAATTCCATTGCGTTTTATTTTATATCCATGGTCAATAAGTTCCTGTATTGTTTCTTCTTCAAGCCCTCCGCCAGTTTTATGCCAGAACTCTATTGACGTGTTAAACTTCTTTATATAGTTATTCCGAAGCCGTGAAGGAAGCGTATCCAGCAGGAATTTAGTATAAGACTCCCATGTATGCCCTTTGGGAAGTGATAAATTTCTATATGCAAGTGCTTTTGTTTTTCCATAAATAGCGCCAAAATTAGCACCTCTGACACGTCCTATAAGCTTTGCCCATATCTCAGGGTCAATAACCCTGTACAAATTAAGGCTGTCTTTAGCATAATCATTAAACGGGGAAGCTACACGCATCTGGTCAGGTTTAAGCCCTGCCATATAATACATATCATAAAGACGGTTATATTCATAACCAAACAGATAATTGGCATGCCAGATATCACCTAACAGCCAGTCATACATAGGTGATGCTGTCCAGACATCTTTAAACTGCCTTGCTATCCAGCACTCCCCTTTATATCCATATTTCTTATACAATATACCACTGTAACGTTGTATAGATTCTTCTGCCCTTGTACCAAGCAGGCATACAGTTTTTTTATTGTTATGCGAAATTCTGTACCACCTGCTAAACTGTTTAGCAAGGTCTTCCTGGTGCATTTTATAACGGTAAGTGGTAATTGGGTTATTTTCCATGTTAATAACATAAGGATGTTGTGGCATAGGACGGACCCATGCATCTTTCTTGACATCATCCCACGGATACCAGAACATTTCATAACTGCTAAGTGCTGTCCTTGTAGCCATAGGAAGACATACCCAGTATAATTCTGCTTTATTTTCAAGCCTGGCAAATGTCTTCTCTACATATTCTGTAGTAACCGTATATTGTGCTTCAAAATCCTGGTGGAACACCCCAATCTTTTTATCTGGATAATACTTTTCCTGGAAATCAAGAACCAGGTTTAAAAGAGCACCACTGTCTTTCCCACCTGAAAAAGACACAAAAATATTATCAAACTCTTTAAAAATAAAATGCATTCTCTGTTGAAATGCGTCATAAACATTTTGTCCTGTATATTTTTTAACCATAATCATTCCTTCGTATATTGCAATATTTTATTATGTCAGTTAGTAATATTTCTATATTTTACCATATTTTCCATTTTAAGGTTTTTCAAAAAATAAGTCAACCTTTTGTTCTAAAATAAATGGTTATTAGCATTGTATATAAAGCTGGTATACTATATATTTATTATTGAATATGATAAAATAAAATTATATCTGCTTTAATTGATATATTAAGGATTTTTATAAAATATAATACCAAATAACACAGTATATAAACTTAACATTATATAAAATGTAATAATACAAGATTTAAATTTAATTCTAAAAGAAACAGATAATAAAAATATATTATATAAAAAAACAATATGTAAAAAATAATAATGGCATATAATGTATGTAATACATTAATAATATTCTATATAAATTAAAACTGCCTTTAATGTGTCAACAAAAACAACTGGCTGCTGCCAGAAATGCCAGGCAACAGCCAGTTAAACAATTTATTAAAAATGGGAACATTATTATAAAAACAATACAGGAATATGGTTAACCAGACAAACCATATTCTTTTAACAACTGTTTTAAATAATTGTTATCAGTTGTTACTTTTGAAATATCAGCTATCCTTCCATCCTCTGCAAGTTTAATAGAAAGCCTGGCCATAATTCCACCCCTTCACCATATCCATCTTCTCTTGCTTCTGCTCTTTACTCTGCAACCTCTGAAAAATAAACCGCCATATCTTCCATCTCCTTTTTATCTTTATTATCCATTAAATCAAATTCTATTCCATGCTTCTTAAATCTTTTGTCTCTAAATTTTCCAGTAAACATCAAAGAAATAAATTCTACAACAGAATCCATCCCGTCTTGTACTATTTTCTTTGATAAAATATCTTTATCTATACATATAAAGTATGAATTTAATAATTCAGTTACTGTATCCATTTTAATGGCATTCTTTGAATTAACATCTATTTGTTAGGAACTCACATTATTTAATTTATACTTCAACACCTTATTTGCTAAATTATCAGAATAGCTCAGCAAAGTAATCAAAACCATGCCTCTATCCCAAGACTTTCTATATAACTGCAAAGTTCTTCTGCCATTTCTTCTGCTTCTGGTATCCTCAAGTGCCCTGGTGTTCCATATCCATTACGTATAAAAAGATAGTGTGAAATCCTTTTATCATTTATCTGGTTTACCACCTCATCTATAGCATTATCCCATGCAATATCATGTTCTAAAAGAGTTGTACAACAAATAATATACGCTTCTGGATATTTTACCCGTAACCCATTCAAAAAAGCTTTATAATGTTCCCTCCAGGTATCTGCCATCTGCCCGTTATAATCCTCTTTCATATAATCATATGGATGGCTGTCGTTTTGTCCAAATGCAACAATAACTACATCAGGTGTATACTGTGTAAAATCCCATTCCATAATTTTGCCCAAAGCTTTATTATAGTGGATTTTATCCCATGCAGTTTCCATGCCAGTCTGGTCTGGCTCATTAAACCAGCCAGTTTTATCCATTAATGCAATCCCGCCCTGTGCAATATCATGCAGCTGTGCATTTAATCTTCTTGCAGTTATCCATGCATAAGAATACCAGCTGTTTGAATAACCACCATTATGTTCTGGGTCTTCCTTGCCTGTAAAATCTACAGCTTCTGAAATTTCACCTGCCGAAACAGAATCACCATAAACTTCTATTTTTCTTGATGGTTTTGCAGGCATATCAAGAAGCCTTCCACTGTCATCAATTTCAATTTTAATAATAGTTATTTCATGGCATGCATCCTGCCTCTTAAAAAATAATACTTCATGTTCATTATCTTCTGATGGTTCTACCTTAATGTCTAATGTAATACTTCCTTCCTTTGGAAGCAAAAGTGATAACTGCTTTCCGTCAATAATACATCCAAGATAATTATCCCAGTATGCATTGTTATTTTTCACGCAAATCTTTAATATATTTCCAGTAAACCTCATTCCTAAAGAAGTGCAAGGAAAAACAAAAACTGGTTCTTCTGGGTTGCTCCAGTCAATTCTTCCACTATATAAAAGTTTTTTATTATCTGGTTTTATTATCATTATTTTCTATCCTCCATAATTAACAATAATATAAATGATATACAATTTATTTCCATAGAAACAAAGCTTGTACACACTGCCGCCTTATATAGAATTTTTCTGAAATAATAGAATCTGTAATATTTTTATAAACATTTATTTTGCATTATTTATTTTTTCTTCTTTATTATGTTTTTTTGATATAAATTTTGAAAAATCATAAATTCCTGCTGCTGCAATAAAAGCAAAAAAAGGCAAATAATTTATTATATACCGGCTCCTTCCCTCAAAAAGCAGAGTAAACATAACACAGCCTAAAACTGACAGGCATATGGCAATCCCATTGTTTCCAAGCATTTTTACTGCACTCAATGGTGCAAAAACTATAAAACATAAAGTTAAAAACCAAATTCCTGTAATTACTCCCATAAAATCTATATGCTTTTTATTGTTTCCAGTGCCATTATCATAATAATATTCTCGGATAACTTTCTGGAAACTGCTGTCATTTAAAGAATAATCTTCAAGAAAAAAACCTCCTTCCTTTTGCCAGAAAAATGTACCATCTCCCAATACCCATATTCCTTTATAATATAAATGATTTATAAAACCTGCAATTCCAAAATCCTTTAATCTTTTTAATATTACTGACTGGCAATACTTATTTTTTTCTTTTTTAGTTTCATAATCACAAGTCTTAAAAACATCATCTGCACAATAAGCACCCAGACCACCATATGGTCTTTCACATAATCCCATCATAACAAAATGCGTTGCTGGCATTGAATTATTCTTTGTGAAATCATCTGGCAAAATAAAACTTCCAAGGGCAAAATTCAAAAAAAACATAAACCCTCCACCAATGAGCAGTGGTATAAATTTATCTTTTAATATACTTTTATTTTTATTGTATTTTTTAATCTTATTTTTTATATTGCTGTTCTTTATGAAAATAATATATTCATAAAGCTCCTTTAAGACAATAGCAATTAATACTATAATACATTGTGGTTTAAGATAATATCCCATAACAGAAAGCAGTCCAATGCCAGATGCAGCCAAAGTAGATTTTATCCCATATAATGAATTTTCTTTTAGTAATATATATAAATACATAATAGTAACAGGTATCCAGAGTGTTACAGTATCAGTATATGGAACAATAATCCAGCCACTAATGCCAATTAAAACAGTTACAAGCGCCACACTTATAATAGCAACCGTATATCCTTTTAATTTATATGCAATCTTATAAGTCATATATATTCCAAAATTAACAATCATCGTATTTACTATTACTACAAAAAAATACTGTCCTGGTGCCTGAAGACCTGATGCCAGTAACTGTAAAAAGTACATAAAATATGTAATTCCTACATTATTTGGATAAGTAAGAAGCGCCCAGTCTGAAACGGCATTTTCATCTGTATGCCATAAAACGGCATTATTCCATGAAGCACCCACGTCCCAGCCAATTTTCTGGTATATATTGGTTATAATAATTAACTGTATAGCAAAGAGTACAACAAAAAAAGCAATGCCCGTAATAGCACGGTGGTTGTACAAGAAAGAATATATATCACTTTCCTGTTCATCTTTTTTAAACTTTTTATATGTTAATGACACAAGTACAATAATTATAAATATAGCTAAAAACCAGCCTGTTGCAACTATCTGGTTAAAATAAGCTTTATTTACAGGATTATTATTAAATAATACATTGACAAATAACCCGCCCCAGAATATAATCCATATCCCCATAGGAATACGACACAGATTCTTTCTGGCAATTTCTGGTTTAAGACATACAATTCCAATTATAAATACCAGCAATAAAGAGAAAAAAAGAACTACACCTTTGCCCATAGGGACAATATCATACTTATATGTTGCGCAAAGTGCTTTACCAGGTAATGAAGTTCCTGCATTTACCTCTCCCCTTATATATAAAACATCACTTATCTCGTCATTTTCCATTAAATAAAAAGCTGGACATACAACAGTTTCATTTTCTACTGTCCCCTGAAAGTGTACAAAATATTTCTGGTTTGGTTTTAATATTACATCACCCATTTCTAAATGTAGCCATGAACCATCTGCAACAGAATCTACAGGTATTGCCGAAGAATAAATATACTGTCCAAGTTTGTCCTTAATATGATATTGTATTTCTTTCATAGATATTGTATTATTATAATCTGATATAAGTATATCCATACTATGAAGCCTTATTGGTTTATGAAAAAAAAGACTTTGTATAACAATATTATTATCAGAAACAGGTCCGGTGATTTCCCCGGTAATTTTATTTTCTTTTGTCTTAAGCCCTGTTTTTTCTTCAAATGGCAAGTTAAATAAATTTGTAATTAAAAAAAACAATACTATAAAACATATACCTGCTGTAAATATCCGCTTTACAGAAAAATCAAAGTAATTTTTTAATATCCTCATCATTTTTTCCTTTCCTTACAGTTACAACCTGTTCCATTATCATATCAGTCATCTATTCTCCCTCATTTTTTAGCTTTTGGCAGATAAAATTCCTGCTCTCCTTTTTATATAATAAATACATTTCTCTATACATTTGCAAATGACATTTCAAGTTCACTTATAAATTTATTTGTAGCATTTCTTTTATCAAACTTCTGTGCAATATCCTCTGCCTCTTTATAATAATACTCTGCCATACTGCTGGTTTTATATATATTTTCTTCATTGTATAAAGGAAACCTTTTATCAAGTTCAAGCCTTATTGTATCCCTGCTTCTCTCCGTTTCTAATCCTTTAAAGAAACATGCTATATCCTTAAAAGCATAATACCGTTCATACAGGTTATTCTCTTCCTGCCATTCCTTCCAATGTTTTTTATAAATACGCAGCCCTCTTCCTGTCCTGCTATGTACATAGGCACACATAAATGACGCATACTTGTTATATACCTTCATCTGGCTTTCAGAACGTTCAAGCATATATGCTGTTTCTGATGCTTTTTCATAATCACCATGTAAAATATAATATTTAAGATAACTCTTTCTTAATTTAAGAACAGAATCAGACCATTTGCTATTACAGTGGTAAGTGCCATCTTTAACTTTTTCTGCTAATTTATCTGCTTTCTCTTTCTCATTGTTAAAAAGATAATACTTTATCTCTCCAGTAACAGCACATGCTACACAGTCATATTTTTCCGCAGGGATTTTTTTTAACTTATGCAGAAACTTTGCTGCATTATCCAGGTCACCAATTTCAAGGTAAAAGTCAAAGAACATCTGGTAAGCTTTCCTGGCAGTACGTCCATAGGCAAGCCAGCGTTTCATAAAATCATTGTGGAAGTTTATACAGTCTTCCATTGGAATCTGGTAAAAGCTTGTACATACATCCAGCAAGTATATATATTTATTAAGTGTATTTAAAATATTATTAGTACCTCCCTGGAAACTTACAGGGATTGTTCCAGGATATTTGTCTATAATTGCCAGAAGTTCTGGAAATACTGTAACTAAATCTAATTCATCTACAAACCAATAAGATTCTTCACACAGTTCTTCACGGAAAAATATCATATATGGAATATCATTATTTAAGTCTGCCTGGCTTACTGCGCTGCGTATTGCATCAGCCCTTGCTTTTCCATGCCCAATCCTTCTGTAATTATATACTAATGTTTCAGGGTTATATCCATTGTTATACATTAAACTCCTCCTTAATTAATTTGTACTACCAGGCATTTGCAAATGACATTTCCAGTTCTTTTATATATTTGTCTGTACCATTTCTTCTATCAAATTTCTCTGCAATTTCTTCTGCTCCTTTATAATAATAACTGCAAAGACTTCTTGTATTATATATATTACTCTCATTATATAAAGGAAATAAATTACCAGGTTTAAATTTAACAGAATCTTTTTGATTTTCAATTCCTTTAAAGAAACATGCTGCATTTTTAAATGCATAAAATTTATAACGTGGATTCTTTTCCTCTTCCCAGTCTTTCCAGTGTTTTTTATAAATACGGAGTCCCTGTCCTGGCCTTTTATATACATATGCACACATAACTGATGCCCATAGTGTAGTTTCTTTTTCAGGAATCCACTCATAATGCCTGTAGCCGCCATCAAAATAATGTTCCATTTTATGTGCAATTTCTGGTGCATTTTTATAATCACCATGCTGTATATAATATTCCAGGTAATAACTTATCACCTGCCGTGTTACAAGAAAATATCTGAAACTGCCATTTGCCTGTCCACATAGAACGCCCTGGACTGCCAGCCCGTCTGCTTTTACTTTTTTATCATTTAAAAGATAATACTTGATTTTGGTATTAATATAAGCTCCCTTACGGTCATAAGATTCTATTTTCATTTCTTTAAGTTTATCCCAGATTTCTGCTGCCTTGTCCATATTGCCTGTTTCAAGGCAGAATTCAAGCTCCATCCTGTAAGGTTTCCTTTCATTATAACCATATTCAAGCCACCGCTTCCTGAAATCTGCCAGATATCTTTTACAATCTTCTAATGGAATATCATAAAAACCTGTACATGTTTCCAGAAACGTCTCATATGTCCATAATGCAGGTTCTATTGCATCTTTCTCATGTTTCTGGAAATGTACACGTTCTATATCTGGATACTTATCTATAAGTCCAAGGATTTCTGGATATGTTGAAATAGTATCCAAACCATCCGAATACCATTTTGATTCTTCGCATAACTCCTCACGGAAATACAACATATATGGTATATCTTTATGAAGGTCTGCTTGTTTTATGGCATTATAAATTATATTAATTAAATCTTTTCCATGTTCTGACATATGGTACATTACAATCTTTTCAGGGTTATATTCATTTTTATCCATTGTCTTCCCCTTTTCCAATATTATATCTGGCTTTATAATACAAGCAACTTTATCTGGTTACAGTAAAACAAATGACAGATATCCATTCTGTTAAAACAAAAATATAATATTACATTGCCTGTTTTTTATTATATTGTTCTTTATATTTTCCATAATCCTATTAATTTACCTTCTGTCAGTCCATTCCCTTTTCCATAAGTGATAATATATTTCTGTTTAAAATTCCAAGTTCATTGTGGTGCAATGGAAATCCACCAATCTGCATTGCCTGTATATACAATATTTCTACAAGAAGCTTAATATCCTGTTCATTTTCCTGTTGGGACAGCCTTTTTACCAATGGGTTCTCATAATTAAAATAAAGGATTGCTGCTGTATCATCACCAAGGTCTTCTGCAAATGCATCAAGCATATTATGGAACATTGAATCTGCGCTGGCACGTGCTGACATAATTTGTCTTTTAAATAAAGCCTTTTCATCAATAAGGTAAAATACTGGCTGGTTTGCTGGAGGGAAACGCTTTATCTCTGCACGGCAGTCATATTGTTTTAAAATACGGTCTGCATATCTTATAAAGTCAAATGTTTCATCCTGGTCATCAGGTGACAGGTCTTTCATTAAATCTTCTATATTCCAATCCTCTACTGCCATTACTTCAATATCATATACTTCTCCCAGCTGTCTTAAAATATCATATGAATACACATATGAAACATTTATAAGCATTTTATCCTGTGCAAAAAATAATTGTGAAAGCTGTTTATATTTAGATTCTGTAGGTGCATATATCAATGGTTCATTACTTGTCCTTAAAGTATATCCTGTACACATGCCTCTTGTTGTTTCAAATTCACACTGGTCTGCTATAATTTTAAAAAGTTTTGGGGATACAAGTGCAAGTGACATAAGTGACATCCTGTGTATTGAAAAGAACCTGTCAAACACTTCTGGCGTAGTTTCAGCCATTTCCTGTATATACTCTATCAGGCTGTCTTCTATAGACTCCCTTGCCTTTGATAATACTTCATCAATATAAAAACCTTCTCTTGAAGCAGTAGGGCGTAAATCCATAGCATTTACTATACATTTTGTAAAAACAGCCCAGTCTGGTATAAGGTTTTCCCCTTTTTCTGTAAGCAGCATATTTTTCAGGTAAATACGGTGTCCATTCTTTGCTGTAGGCTGTACTGCATAATTTACAATATAAGCCACACCTGATACATTGCCTTCTTCTGAATGGAATGGTACACAGTCAAAGAACTGCTGCCTTGTAGTATCTGCCATATCAGTCCCAGGTTCTGCAAACATCATATTTCCAAAAAGCATAAGTTCATTTTTATTTGTTTCCCTGCCTTCCCAAGGAAGATATACAGGGTTTATCTGCTCTTCCTGGCCATTCTGCCTTATTATAATTGGAAAAGGAAGTAACATTCCATAATAAATAACCAGTCTTTTTATAGTATCCTTTGTAAAATAATCTTCCTGGCCTGGTTTTGCAGATAATACAACCTGTGTGCCAGGGCTATCATTAAAGAAAGCAGCATCCTCACAGTTTGTTCCATGGTTAATTATATTATATGTACCATCTGGCTTGCCTCTCCACTCAAGTACAGGTGCATCTGGAGCACTGCATGATTTTGTATACATCCTTATTTCATCAGATACCATAAAACATGACAGCAGGCCAATTCCAAACCTGCCTATATAATCAGTGTGTATCCTGCCATTAGTTAAATTCCTTTTAGAGGATTCACCAATAATAGCAAGAAACTGGTGGATTTCAGCTTCTGTAAGCCCAAGCCCGTTATCTGTAAAAACCAGCCTGCTTCCTTCTTCTATATCAAGTGTAATACACCCGTCTGTGTCTATCCCTTTATTTTTTCTTGCGTTAATTGCATCAACACCATTTTGTAAAAGTTCCCTGATATATACATTAGGGCTGCTGTAAAGATGGTCAGATAAAATCTCAATCATGCCACCTAAATTAACTTTAAAACGAAAATCTTCCATTATTATTTATACTCCTTATTTCTATAATTTTATAACAATTCCTGCAGGCAGCTTATGCCTGTCTGTTAGCAATTTCTAATGATTTATTTAATTTTTTTATATAACTGTCTGCATTATTTCTCTTATCAAACTTTCTGGCAATATCTTCTGCGTTATTATAATAATAATTATATAAATCTTCTATATTATAGCTTTTGTCCTCATTATATAATGGGAAAGAATTATCTA
>VSNJ01000269.1 GCA_009774235.1 Lachnospiraceae bacterium | reverse complement strand
AGATAATATTACTGATGTCTAGTATTTGTTTATCATAAATACTAATATTATTTTGTGGATGTGTGGATTTTTGTTAGTGAGAATAGTTAATGTGTATTAACTTTATTAATATTTTTAGTAACATTAGATTGCGTTTTAAAATTACTTTTAAACTAACAGATTGCATAAAGATTATATTTCTTATATGTTGTATTTATTGAAATATATTGTGTATACTATCCATAAAAGAAAGGTAGGAATATATGAGTAATAAGTTAAAAAATGAAAACAGCCCTTATCTGCTGCAACATTCAGAAAATCCTGTAGACTGGTATCCATGGAACCAGGAAGCTTTTGATAAAGCAAGAGAAGAAGACAAGCCAGTTTTCTTAAGTATAGGATACAGCACATGCCACTGGTGCCATGTTATGGCGCATGAGAGCTTTGAAGATGAAGAAACCGCACAGATTCTTAATAAATACTTTGTACCTGTAAAGGTAGACCGTGAAGAGCGTCCTGATATTGACAGTGTATATATGTCAGTATGCCAGGCATTTACAGGAAATGGAGGATGGCCTATGAGCATATTTATGACATGGGACAAGAAGCCTTTTTTTGCAGGCACATATTTTCCGCCACGTGGGCGTTATGGCATGCCAGGTTTTACAGACCTGCTTATTACAGTTAAAGATAAGTGGACCAACAGCCGTCCAGAGCTTTTAAATTCTGCCAGACAGGTAATTTCACATCTTAAAAACTATAAAACTGCTAATCCAGATATAGAAAATGATAATCTGGAAGAAATGGCATTAAGCTTATTTGCAGGGAATTTTGATAAAAAATATGGTGGCTTTGGTACAGCTCCAAAGTTTCCAGCTGCACATAATATTTTATTCCTTTTACTTTATTCATGGTATTATAATAATAAAAATGCACAGGATATGGCGTTAAAAACATTGTGCAATATGCGTAAAGGAGGAATATTTGACCATATTGGATATGGGTTTTCAAGATACTCAACTGACCAGTATTTCTTAGTACCACATTTTGAAAAAATGTTATATGACAATGCCTTGCTGGTTATGGCATATTCTGCTGCATATTGTGTTTCAAGAGATAATTTATATCTTGATACTGCCAGGAAAACTGCAAAATATATTTTAAGGGAAATGGTTTCAGAAGATGGAGGATTTTACAGTGCACAGGATGCGGACAGTGAAGGCATGGAAGGAAAGTTTTATACATTTACTTTAGATGAAATTATAAAAGTATTAGGAAAACACAAAGGGATACTATTTGCCAAAACTTATAATATTACTGTCAATGGGAATTTTGAAGGTGTTAATATCCCAAATCTCCTTGAAAGCAGGGATATAGATAGTGATTTTAGTGAAGAAATTAAAACATTGTATAATTACAGGAAGAAACGTACAAAGCTTCATCTTGACGACAAGCACCTTGCTTCATGGAATTCCATAATGGCAGCAGCACTTTCAATGCTGTACAGGGTATCACATAAAAATAAATATCTGGAAGCTGCCAGGAAAGCCCAGGTATTTATAGAAGAAAATTTATGTAAGGATTCCCAGATGTACACAAGTTTCCGTAATGGAAAACATTCTGGCAATGTTTTTCTGGATGATTATGCGTTTTATATAATGGCATTAATTGAAATATATAATTCAACATTAGAAACTGGTTATCTGGATAAAGCGGAATATTTCTGCAATGAAACAGTAAAAAGATTTGCAGATAATGAAAATGGCGGGTATTTTCTTAGTGAAACTGGAAATAGTGAATTATTTATAAACCCAAAAGAAACTTATGATGGGGCAATGCCTTCTGGCAATTCAGTTATGGCATATAATTTAATAAGGCTTTACCAGCTTACAGAAAAAGAGAATTATAATAAACTTGCAGAAAAGCAGATTAAATTTATGTCATTAAAGGCAGGGGATTATCCTTCTGGATACAGTATGTTCCTTATTGCCAAAATGATATATGAAAACCCTCCTGTGCATATTACAATAGTTTTGAAAAGCAAAAAAGATTTGCAGGAAATAAAAGAAAAGCTGCCTTTTCTTGCAAATATAAAAATAGAAGAGGAAAGTAAAGAGTACCATATTGTAAATAACCGTACTACTTATTATATTTGCAAAAACCATGTCTGCCAGCCTCCAGTGAATAAGTTTTAATAATATAAAAATATCCAATACAGAATAATTGTTAATGATATCTGCTGGAAACACAGGTGTAGTAGTAATGTACCAGGGGTTCCAGCAGAATATACTTTAATAATTATATAAAAACTATATGATTTAAAGTTTAAAGTAATGTATAATATATTTTAAAAAGAAAGGAAATACGCTTTATGCGTGGTATAAAATATGCACAAAGATTATCCAAGACCACAATTATCCAAAAATAACTAGAAAAACTTAAATGGAGTGTGGCAGTTTAAATTTGATGACAATGACACAGGAGAAATGGAAAGCTGGTATAAGGATGGATTTAAAGACAGCTTGCTAATAAACTTTTAAAAAGTTTGTTTTTTAGATGATAGTTTTGCACTTATTTATAACAGTTAAATATTGGTATATTTTACACAATATTTAACTGTTTATCTTTAGTATGTGTTTATGTTTAATTATTTCTTATAAAATTCATTGGCTGGAATGGTTCCTTTTCTGGAAGTCCATATTTTTCTTTGCCAAGTGCAATACTTTTCATAAGAAATGCCATATTTTGTGCAAGTGTCCTCATTGTCTGTAAACCTTCTATATCTTTGTTTGCTTCGCCTGCTTTATGTCCATGTATGCTGTTCCAATACTGGCTTGATGCAACTGGCATACCAGAAATGGTGAAGAATTTATTTAATTCATCAAATGTTGATGATAGTCCTCCTCTTCTGGCGGCTACAACACTTGCACCAACTTTCATTGTTTTATCAAAAGATGTGCTGTAAAAAAGGCGGGTAAGGAATGCAACAAGGGTTGCATTGGCAGATGCATAATAAACAGGGCTTCCAGCAACGAATCCATCACATTCTTCAAATTTAGCAGCAGCTTCATTAACAATATCATCAAATACACATCTACCATTTGTCCTGCATGAGCCACAAGCTATACAGCCTCTGATATCTTTATTTCCAATATGTAATATTTCTGTTTCAATATTTTCTTTGGTAAAGACTTTTTCCATCTCATGTAATGCTATAAAAGTATTTCCGTTAGCTCTTGGGCTTCCATTAATC
>VSNJ01000268.1 GCA_009774235.1 Lachnospiraceae bacterium | reverse complement strand
GTTTCTGTCAGATACCTGCAGTTGTTTTCGCTATCTACTGATACTACCATGTTGTAACCATTTGTTTCACAAAAATATAATTTTTTCATCATTTCTTTGTCCTCCGAATTTATTTGATTTATTTTCAATTATATGTTATACTGTTTTTACAGTTTGGGGCGGTGGCAAGCCCGCCCTTTCTGTTTACCCTTACTTTGTTTACTCTTGCCCTTTCGCTTCCGCTATCTTGTCAAGCAGTTCAGCGATTTCATCTGTTGTGTACTCTCTCTTTTCTCCACTTGTAAAAATTCTTCTCAAATCATAGATTGTAGCTTTCTCAACCGCCTTGATTTCTTTATCTGTCATTTCCATGTTTTACTCCTTTCCCCTTGAGGTTTCGCTTGCCCTCTGCCTGTCGGTTATTAGCCCTTTATCTCTTGGACTAATTATATTATAGTATATGTGCGTAATAATGTCAAGCACTTTTTCTGAAAATATGTGCGTTATTTTAAAATTTTTTCCAGTTCATCTAATTTAGATAAAACCGTATCACGCACAAATGCACTTACTGTCTTATTCAACCCCAGACTTTCAATGCGTTCCTTTGTTCCGTTCGGAAAAACAATATTCAACCGGTAATTACGGTTTTCATATTCCCTGACTGCCTTTTGTCTTGCAGCTCTCTGCTCTGGCGTATATTCTTTTGCCATGTGCCACACCTCCATATTTTTTATAGATTATAACATATGTGTATAAATTTTTCAATATGTGTGCGTTATGCAAATTATACAAATTTGTTGTTTATATGTGCGTAATATTTGTGTATCATTCCAACTTGTATATGTGCGTAATATATGCTAATATATAACCATAGCAAAGCAATAATAAATAAAATAAAGAGAGGTAAATAATTATGAAATACGATATGAAAGAAATAATGACAAGGGCATGGAAAATTAAAAAAGAAGACAGCAAAAACATTTTTGCATTATGTTTAAAGATGGCATGGGCAGAAGCTAAAGAAGCTGGAAATAAGAAAGAAGAAAAGAGTTTAAAAGAAAAACTGGTTGATAAATTAAATTTTATTGTAAGTGATGCATCCGGCTTTTATACATACAGTATTTATGTGTCTGATTGGGAAAAATATGGAAAAAGCAGGACATACTTTGCAGTTTATGAAACCTGCCAGTATTCAAAGCACAACGCTAAATATGACTATGGATTTTTTGATAACCAGACAGGTAAATATGTGGCAGGCAGGCATGATTTAACAGATAACTGCAGCCTTGGCGGCAGGCATCACCTTGATTGCAGCATTAAATTTTAATGCACAGCCCTACACTTATGGTTCATGGCAGATCGGTTGAATAAATAAAGAAAGCAGAGGTATAGAATATGTGTAAAATAATCCAATTTCCAATTAAAGAAAGCAATGGTTATAAAAATCTTGTAATGTTTTTTGATGAATGTGATACTATAGAAAATTGTAATTTTTATTTAGAAGCTGTAGAAGTATCATATAAAAATGGATATATTTCAGAAAAAGAAATGTACACATTGCGCAGGATTGGCAGGCAGAAACGTTTAAAATTAGCAAATCCTGCAAAAGAGCCAGAAAAAGCAGAAAAGCCAGGAACATATTGTTACACCCCAGAAATGGGGGAACAAAAGCCAGCTAACTGCCAGATGGAAGCAAGCAGGGCATATTATGGAAAACACTTCTTCGTATACACCTTGTTAGAAATTAAGGGAAGAGGTATTACATTTATTAAAAAATGTAATGACGGGCGTAACGAATACCAGGTTACAAATCTGGCTTTTGAAAAATTGAAAAAGCAATATTCTATATCAATGAAACTTTGTTTTGATTAGTTAAGATGCCAGGATATCCCCGATGTCTACTTGCGAAAAAGATTTCGCAATGCTATAATAAACTTGTTGAGAGAATATTATAACCAGTTGATTGTGGAAACACTTTTCAACAAATGACCAAGTATCTTGTGTACTTGGTTTTTTCTATAAATGATGTGGTTTTTCTTATTCTGTCTGCCATGTGTCTTGCCGCTCAAATTTGAACAGCAAGTATCACATTTATTAAACCTTCTAACACTCTTTGTTATGGTTCAAGACAGCTTTTACTATTGCCCTTGCTATGTCATCCCTGTCACTGGTATATAACATATAGTCGTCTTTATCATCTACAAAACAGGTTTCAATTAATATTGCTGGGGCTTTGGTGTGGTTTAAAAAATATAAATCTGTCCTGGTTTTTACACCACGGTTGGTAAATCCCAGATGTTCCATCTGGTTACAGATACGCCTTGCAATGTCACCCTTGTCCGCCACATTTTGGGTAAGCAATACTTCCGTGCCTCCTGTCCTGCCATCACCCTTCCTGTCACTCCTGCCACTGTTAAAGTGTATGGATATATGCAGGTCTGCATCTTTTACAGCGTTACATTTAGCACAGATTTTACGCAGGACATCACCCTGATTTGTACCATTGTTTACTGTACAGTTCACAGCTTTGATTCCATTTTTCTTTAACAACTTTATTACTTTCCTGGTTATGTACCTGGCTTCTGTAGATTCATCCAGTAAATCAGATGCCCCACAGGCAATTTTTCCAGAAGGATTGTGCCCTGCATGTACTGTTACTTTTCTAATTTTTTTCATTGTCATCTTCCCCACTTTCTTTGTTTATCATTTCATCCGCAACTTCTAAGCCCTTTATAAGGACTTCTGGCACGTTATAACCGCATTCAACCAGATTTTCTAAGATGCTCCTTGCTTCATTTACCATAAGGCAGGCTAATGTAAACCAGCCCACCATCATAAGGAATCCAAGGTTTACATTTAATATGTCCCTTCCCAGCATTACAAAAATATCTGAAACTAAAAAAGCTACTGCGATAATAACCCAGTAGCCAAGTTTTTTTAATGCCCCTTTCAGCCCAACACGGGAACTCTCCTTTTTAAGCTTATGGGACTTGTACCATCCTGTAAGCCAGTCAAGGACATTGAATATAAAGTATGCAGCAAAGATATACCAGTATATTCCAAACACTGCTGTCATAAATGTAACCAGTGCACCCACTACAATGTTGTATGTGTCTGTAAATGCTTTCATGTTACTGTTCCTCCTTCCAAATAAAAAAGAGCCTAAGCTCTCTGTTTAACTAAGTTTTCTAATACTTTTATTCTGTTTTCCAGGTCTTCAATCTTTTTCTCCTGTTCCTGGTTCTGCTGGTATAATATCTGGCAGAAACGTGTTACGTCCGGG
>VSNJ01000267.1 GCA_009774235.1 Lachnospiraceae bacterium | reverse complement strand
CAGTCTTTTTTGTGAACAGAAATATCCTATGCAGGATATCAGGATTTTTTTAGTCAGGGCAAAAAATAACACATATATCACGAATGAAAATGAAATCATGCCGTCACAGCCTGGTTCCCACGATTTTCGTTATGAAGATGGTGATTACCTGTATATGGATACATACCTTGGCGGGCAGAAATTCATAGGCGGGGAACGTGTCTGGATAAGGAATCATACAGTGTGGGCTATGAATTATTATGGGGAGAGCCTGGATGAGAATTTTGATATTATATTTTTGAAAGAAGCGCTTTCCCATGTGTCGGTTTCTATGCCGTTCCGAGGGCCGGAATTCTATCAGAAAGGCGATTATATGTACCAGTGCCAGGTGCAGGGTGATTTTGAATGTTTTTCAGGAGAGGAACGGATATATTGCAGGCAGAAAAAGGTATATGCCTGTATGTTCCACGGAGGGACTATCTTATGAACATGGTAGTAAAAGAAGTAGTAGTAAAAGATCTGGTTACAAAATCAAATCTTCCGGCAAGCGATTATGTGATAAACCCTTATGTAGGCTGCCCTCATGGGTGCAGGTACTGTTATGCCTGTTTTATGAAGCGGTTTACGAATCATAGTGAAGCATGGGGGAGTTTTATTGACATTAAGAGGTGTGATACGCCGATAAGCAAAAGGAAACTGCAGGGGAAGTCTGTTTTCCTGTCATCTGTGACGGACTGCTACAATCCATTTGAGGAAAAGTACCGTAATACACGGAAGATACTGGAGCAGCTAATTTCCATAAATTGCGAACTGAATATTTCAACAAAATCCCATCTGATTTTGAGGGATATTGATTTATTGAAGCAGTGTAATAATTTGAAAGTCTCGGTATCAGTCAATACATTGGATGAGCAGTTTAAAAATGATATGGATCATGCCAGCAGCATCATGAAACGGCTGGAAACACTGGAAACATTGCATCAAAACGGCATATACACTGTTTTGTTTATGTCTCCTGTTTTTCCGGGCATAACGGATTATAAGGAAATAATAGTAAAGACACAAAGATATGTGGATGAATACTGGTTTGAAAATCTGAACCTGCGGGGGAGCTATAAACAGGATATCCTTGGTTACATAAAAAGTGCCTGCCCACAATTAGTGGAATTATATGATGAAATATATGTAAAAGGGAACATGGGGTTCTGGAAGAATCTTGCTGTTGAGATTGAGGAATATTGTGCTGTACATTCAATTAAACATATCAATTATTTTTATCATAAGGAGTTGGTAGAAGCCAAATTGAAACAAAAATAACCGGGTAGTGACCGCCGCCGTGGACTTATTCTCTATATGCGGCGGTTGTCCATTTTATAGGAGATTCGGGCGGACTGATAGCGGAAATTACTTGGAAAGCGGGGAAGTGCTTAACTATGATCTGTCCTCTGTCCATACCCATATCATATAAAAACGTCAATGGCTATTAATAATTAACGGCAATTGACCGATATATAAAGTGACGAAATAAAACGAAAGGAAGGCAGAGATATGGCAAAGGAAGAGATTACACCGAGCGAATGGCAGATTATGGAAGTTCTATGGGCAAGCGATACGCCGCTGACATCCTCTGAGGTCTACAAAAGGATGCAGGGGAATGTAGATATGTCGATGAGGATGGTGCGGGTGCTGATGAACCGCCTGAACCAGAAGGATATCCTCGGATACACCGTGGATGAGCATGATTCGAGGGTTTACCACTACTATGTGCTGAAGCAGAAGGAGGAATGCGTGAAGGAGAAAAGCAGGAAGTTTGTGGACAGCTATTTTTCCGGCAGCGGGACAAATGCAATGGCGGCGCTGCTGCAGAGCTTCGCATTGACAGATGAGCAGATCAAGGAACTGGAGGAGATTCTGGAGAAAAGCAAGGGGCAGAATGCGGAATCCTCGGATAAAAAGGAGTGATGGCCATGCCCGACTGGAGACAATTAGCCAGCCTTATAAATTTTTGCACGGCTTATTACACTACCCAGCTTGTGCGGTGTGCGGCATTTTCCTTCGTGCTGATCGGGCTTGTGATGCTGCCCCGGAAAATACATTTTTCGGAACGGACATTTTTAAGGGGGATGTCGTGGGCATTGTTCCTGGTCATCCCGTTTCTTGGAAGATTGAAGATGTTTTATGAAAATGCCGCCGTACTAAAAGCAACATGGAGGATTACGGCAGTAACGGCTTCATGGCTGTGGGGTGACCGCATTTATATGGCAGGCATTCTGGTGACTGCCATCTGTATATTTGGAAAACGGATATGTCTTCAAAGAACTGTTTCCGGAATGGAAAAAGTTATGTTTGAAAATGTCCGTATCTATGTTACAGACATGAATATCACGCCGTTTACCGTCGGGCTGTTAAAGCCGAAAATCATCCTGCCGAAAGTGATGGCGGACAGTTACAGCAAAGATGAGCTTAAGTCTGTTATACAGCATGAGCAGACGCATATTCGGTTAGGGCATTTATGGTTTGGCTTTGCATGGGATATGCTCAGATGCCTCCTGTGGATCAACCCATTACTGACAGTTTTCCAGAAACATTTCCGTGCAGATATGGAGGACATCTGCGACAGGGTGTGCATACAAAGCAGCAGAAGGACGGCTCATGAATATGGGATGGTATTGCTGAAAACCCTCAAACTGCTGCGTTCCGAATCAAAGACTGCACCGCCCACCGTTACCTATGTGGGGGAAAGGGAATTCGCAGACATGAAAAGGAGGATGGGCGAAATTGCCGGTTTCCGTCCATATCGGAAAAAACTGTGCGTAGGCATGGCAGCCACAGCTTTTCTGATGATTGCGGCCATGCTGTTGGCGGTACATACACATTCCTATGCCCGCTGCAATGAAAGCAGGGACATTCTAGTGGGAAATTATGACGGGGAACCTCAAGTTATTTCTTATGATACCGAGGAATTAAGCCAGATGATATCATATGATGACAGATACGTTTATGTTGAAAGGCAGGCCTTTGAGGATTTTTTAGAAGAAAACAATGCGGAAGGAGAAATTTGGATTGTCTTCGGCGGATTTTATAAACTTCCGGGTTTGGCTGGCATAGCGGAATCCTGTATTTATGAAAGCAGTTCAAAAGACAGGATAATACAGATTCCCTATGAAAGTATAAGGAATTACTGGTATTATGAGCTGCTTGAAATATTATAGGCCAACTGTACAGTTGAAACGGATTTCAAATAAATTTATTATCAAGGAGGAAAAAATTATGGCAATGGAGATTACAAACAATTACAGAAGTTATGTAGCGCAGGG
>VSNJ01000266.1 GCA_009774235.1 Lachnospiraceae bacterium | reverse complement strand
AGCTCTGTTTGGGCTATAATCCTACGTTTAAAATCCTGTTATCGCCTCTCAGGGGTTTTCGGACAGTCTCCCCCCTTCATAATAATTACATTTAATGGTTGCTTATATCATATTCCACGAATTTTTGCATAACATCACTATGTCTGCGTCTTGAAACTGGAACTTCCTTTCCATTTTTAAGTACAATGCTATTTTTACAAACTTGTTTAACCTTTTCAAGATTTACTATGTAGCTTTTATGGCAATCCATAAAAAGCCTGCTATCCAGCTCATTTTTCCAACTTTTTAATGTCCTGTCACTTTCACATATCCTGTTATCTATATAAATTTTAACATAATCACCACAAGCTTCTATATAATCAATGTTATATTGGCAAAATTGGCATAGCTTGTTCTGGAACCGTACCTGTATTTTACAACACCCCATCAATGACCTGGCTACATCCTCCAAAGCCTCATTAAATTCTTCTTTATCTACAGGTTTTGTTACAAACCTGTATGCACCAATTTTAAATGCTTCTTTAAAACGCTCAGGTTTACCTGTAAGCATAATAGTCCTATATTGCCTGTCCTGTTCTGCAAGCCTTTGCGCAGCCTCTATACCATCCATATCTGGCATATCTATGTCTAACATCAAAACATTAAACTTTTCCTTACTTTCTAGCAGTTCTTTTGCAGAAAAAAAATGTACAATTCCATACTCACAATCTTTTTCTGTAAAATATTCTTTTACCATCTTATCAACTCTTTCATGCACATATTGCTCATCATCACACAATGCAATATATATATTCCCATCCATAAATAATTCATTTCCTCCATATTGGTACCATTTAATATCCTAATTATATCATTTGATTGTAAATATGTCCATATTAAATTAAAATACATAATGTCCACTTATTATAATATTTTCTTTTAAAACATACTATGTTTATAAGAATACTTATAATAACACTAACACATATAATTCCTATTAAATTAAAAAAAGCTGTCACACCAAGTATAATACATACAAAATATAGCTCATATATATTAATACAATCTGCTATACCATGTATCATTCTTACTTTGTGTAACAGCCTTTCTTAAAACATCTTAAAATAATTTCTTGTTAAAGTTCTTCTTATTATCTTTTTCAGATTACCATATTATAACTTTTCCCATTTATAAGAAACCAATGTTCCATCTGTACTATATTCCAGTTCATACTTTTTACTTTTATCATACATTTCGATTTCATATTTTGCATCATCTGAATCATAATCTAATTCTGTAATTGTTGCATTTTTAACTTTTTTCTCTGCCATACGGCGTATAGTCTTTTCTGAAACTTTCTTGCTGGCTTTCTTATGGCTTATTTTTTCCCACTGGTATTCAACCAGCTTTCCATTTGAAGCATTATACTTAAGCTCATATTTCTTGCTGCCCTTTTTCATATCTACTTCATATACCCACACACCATCATCGTCATCTTCCTCCACATGTAAAACTGTAGCACCTTTAACATAATCTGATGCAAGTTTCTCTGCTTCTGTAGTGCTTGAAATTCCTTTCGCCTGTGCAGTAATACATGATAGACCACCAAAACTTAATGCTAAACCTATTGCTATAATTTTTTTATTCATAATATAAAACCTCCTTTATTATTTTATAATTTTCCTTATTATAACACCATTATTTTAATTTTCAACCCATATAATAAACTTTTTATTTCTTAGATGCCATAACTACATTTTGTACCCTGTGAAGTATAATTCTCAAATTGTATGGTTTCTCAATAAAATCAACAGCACCAAGTTCAAATGACTTCCTGACACTTTTCTCTCCAGCTTGTGATGTTACAATTACTGGAATATCTTTATATCTTTCATCCTTTCCAAGATGTTTCATAAGTGTAAAACCATCCATAACTGGCATTACAAGGTCAAGCATTATTATATCTATATCCTTATAATTCTCTTTTATATATTCAAATGCATCAGCACCATTTTCTTTTTCAACAACTTTAAAATACGATGAAAAGGATGTGCTTAATATCTTACGGTTAAGCACCAGGTCATCAACTATCAGCATAACTCCCTGTGACTTTTTAAACTTAAGCTCCTCCAGACCGTCTATATTTATATCATCCATTTTACCAATAGTATTATGTTTTAACATATATGCTTCAAACTCATCTGGAGGCATAGGCTGTGCATAATAATATCCCTGTACAAAATTACAGTCCATATTCCTAAGCATCTGTATCTGTTCTTCTGTTTCTATTCCTTCTGCAACAACTGCATAATCCATCCATTTTGCCAGTCCTATAATAAAACTTAATATATTATTGCTGTTTGCCTTCATATCACCTTGTACAAATCCCATATCAAGTTTAAGTATATCAATAGGCAGCTCATTAAGCATATTTAATGAAGAATACCCTGAACCAAAATCGTCCATTTCTATAACAAAACCAATAAGTTTAAGCTTTTTAACAACATCTATAATCTGTCCTGGATTGTCAGTGTATGCTGTTTCTGTAATTTCAAGATGTATATTTTCTGGTTCAAGATGGTGTTTATGTATAATTCCAAGTATTATTTCTATAAAATCTGGATTGTAAATATCTGTCCTGGATACATTTACAGATACTGGTACAACAGGATAGCCATTCTTTATCCAGCTTTCTACATAACCACAAGTAGCATCCCATACATATTTATCAAGTTCTGTAATAAATCCATTTTTCTCAAAAAGAGGTATAAACTCTCCTGGGCTCATAAATCCCTTTTCTGGATGCTGCCAGCGGACTAGTGCTTCAGCTCCTGCAATCCTTTCTGACTCCAGGTCATACTTAGGCTGGAAATATACAATAAACTGTTTTTCCTTTAGTGCATCTTCCATACAATTAATTATTTCCTGCTCATACAGCTGCTTTTCCCAGATTTTTTTATCATAATATGCAACATATTGCCCATACCTGCCTCTTATTGTATCAGCTGCCAGCACTGCCCTGCTGCACATAGCCTGTACTGGCATATTTATATCATCTATCTTATATACACCAAACTTAAGCCTGATAGACATACTAACTGGAAAATCATTAATAATCTTTACTATAGATTCAAGATTTTTATTTAATGTTTCTTTATTATATTTAAGGAAAAGTATAAAATGGTCTGCTTCCATCCTTCCACAAAGTTCATCCCCGCCTATAAAATGCTTAAAAACCCTTGCCATATATATAAGAATATTATTACCTGCATTTTCACCAAACAAATCCTTAAGCAGTCCAAAATTCTCCATATCAGAATATACAATAC
>VSNJ01000265.1 GCA_009774235.1 Lachnospiraceae bacterium | reverse complement strand
ACTGGTTATTTTTCTTTGTCAATTAGCAGAATAAATCAATTTTAATTCTTTTTGCAATCCTTAAGTTGATGACATTACCCTTTCATGCGGTTTGGTTCGGCTGATTGTAACCATAAAACTTTGTTTCCCAAAATGCCTTTGGTACTTTCCAAGCTATCACAAGATAACCAGCTTTTTTCAATTCTCCATTAAGTTCTCTTATCAGTTTGTAAGCATGACCTTTAGATACTCCTAATTCCTTTGCTACATCTTCCGCTGTCATCATGTGGTTTTCTTTCAATAAATTTCCCTCTCTTTCATTTCTTGTATTGTTACAAGTTTTCTTGTAATTTAAATATATTACATTGTTTCTGGTTTGTCAATATAAATTATTAGATTTCTTGTAATATATACATTGATTTTTGTATCTACATATGTTACATTATTCTAAAAGGAGGTTGTGAAATGAGATTAGGCGAATATTTTGAGATTGGAAAGCGAATGAAACAAGCCCGAACTAACGCAGGAATTAACCAACGTGATATGTCTTCAAGACTTTCTTTGACCAATTCCTCATATTCTAATTATGAAAACGGATATAGTGAACCGCCAGTCGAAACAATATTAAAATTTTGTGATACACTTGGAATTACTTTAAATGATTTGTTGGAAATAAAGATTACTTCAAATAAATCTGCTACTGTAAATACTTTTGCTGATTTTTTTTCTATTCTGATAGATTTAGACCGTAGGGGGTTGCAAATAAAAGGAAACACTACCTATTCACAAGAAGATAATCAACTAACTGCTCATTTGACATTAGATATACCCAATGCACAGATTGCAACCTTTATTCCCGACTGGAACAAAGTAAATCAAGCATTAATTTCCGGTAAAATGGATAAAGAAGAATATGATATGTGGCTAGAAGATACTTTGAAATTATTTAATGTGCCGATTGACGAATACATCTGATTGATATACACTCAATCCAATTACTTTTTGCAAAAAACAAAGGAGATTTGCATGAATATTGACCTTACGAAAACCCAACAATATCTTGAATGGCTCAAAAACAAACTATACCTAAACGCTATTGCACCATCTGCTAAAAATCGTATTGTATATAGAGGACAAGTATATCGTTGCAACTTAGGTGTTGGCATTGGTAATGAGGAATGCAAAGAGCGGCCTTGTGTGGTTCTCCAATATAATTCAGCTAACAGAACATCACCTAATACACTGGTTGCACCTATAACGCATACCACCTCTACGCTTCCTATCGTTGTACCGATTGCAGAGAAAAAAGATTCCTCCGGCAAACTCATACTTGATGGAAATGTTCTTCTAGGAAATATTACCTGTGTAAGCAAGGCAAGACTTAGCGATTATATTACGGACCTTTCCGCTGATGAAATGAAAGCTGTTGATAAAGCCATTTCTTTATCGCTTGGTATAAACCACCATTATCAGACATTGCAAAATATGTATGATGACAAACTACAATATATTGAAAAGCTGAAAAGCAATCGTACCTTGCAACAAGCTGATTTGGATTCAAAACAACAACAGCTTGATAAATTCCAAGAATTGCTTGATACCTATCATTTTTCAGATATTCAAAATTTAGCAGATTTTTTAAAAAAATCTCAAAAAGAAATGTAGACAAATTTAGATTTTCATGCTAGTATAAAAGTACAAGAAAGGTGTTCACGAGTGGAACATCAATATAGTATTTCAAACAAGGGAACTACGAGCGAGTTCCCTTTATTTTATCTATACATAATTTTTCTTCTTCAACATAAAATACTATTACAATTCTTCTTTGGACGTGTGCCAAAGAATTTATTGTAATTAAGCAAAGGGAGTCACGAGCGGACTCCCTATTTTTAATTTATTTTAGAGCCACAAGCCATTTTCTATAAAATTCCGACAAGTGGCTTTTCCTTTTATCTGCTATTATTTTTAGGCATTAAAAAACCACAATCCCCTTAGTTTCCCAAGGAATTGCGGCGCTTATTTTTATTATCTGGCTCTAACCGCAAGATTACTCAATGATAGTAGCAACCTTACCTGAACCTACTGTCCTACCACCTTCACGGTATTTGAATAGCGTTTTTTGTGGTATTTTCTATGCTTTTTATTACGGAAAACAGCGTAAAATCGTTGTTTTTGTATGGCGTATTTTTATTTGCATGATTTCTTGGCACCGTTTTGGCACCAAAATAATTTTTCCTTATACAACATATTTTACATGGTGCTAGCATCATGTTTATATATTTAATAAAAATTCCTATTTATCCTCTATTATTTCAAGTTGTTTTTTATGCTCTGAAATAAATAGCTACCGTAGCCATCTCCAAGTTCAACATCTCATTATTACTAATTAAATACTCAATAAAACTAAGGGTTTCTTTTGTTGTAAGTCTTTTTATAATCTCTTGGTGCTCAATCAATTTCTCTTGAGTTATATCATCATTTGGTTCAAACTCTGATATATCTTCAATCTCAGCAGCCAAAATAATTGCAAGATTCCTTATATTTTCTATTTTTTATCTAAATCCTTCTCTATCGCTGTCTGCTTGTTCTCTTGCCAATACCTCTTGTTTTTCTAATTCTTCCAACTGACTTATATAATATTCTCTCACATTTTCCTCTGTATCATTGATTTCAAGCACATCAACAAACGAGTCAAGATGTCCCTCACTATTTCTAATACCGTTGTTAGACTTCAATTTACCCGCATTAAGTCCATCAAGCGCACTTTTCTTCATTATTTTAGAATCTACATCAACCTAAAATTCATTATTATTCATAATACTTTACTTATTCCTCTATTTACACAATATCTATGTTTTACTTAATTTACACGTTTTGCACCAAAATGATTTTCTCCTTATCTACTCTTATTACATGGTGCTAGCATCATGTATAAATAACATTAACAAGAAAAATATCAATTCGGTGTCTTCCACCGCTCTAATCAACAAACTGGAATTTAACTACTTCTTAATTAATTGTTTAATTTTTGGAAGTATGAAACTCCATAACAAATATAAATTACACAGATATACAAATAGATTTCCAATATACGAATAAAGAGTAAATCGCCCTTTCGTGATAACCTGTGCAGATAATGTCTTTGTATCAGACTGTATTCACCAAAGAAAGCGACAAATACCAGTGGCTTGTGTTGGAGCAGAAAAGCCAGTGCGAAGTTGAGGTAAGGCAGACTGACAGTCATGGAACAATCACAGCGAGGGATAATTACGAACTGACAAGAAATCTCCCTAAGTGCGTGGGCGTGGAGCGTTTATGTGAGGGCGCAAATTTTCA
>VSNJ01000264.1 GCA_009774235.1 Lachnospiraceae bacterium | reverse complement strand
CTTCAAATTGCTGTTCCCGTAACATTACAGTGTCTGATGCAGTCTTCTTTTTCTGTGGTAGACCAGATTATGACAGGACAGCTTGGAAGCATCAGCATTGCAGGCATTGGGTTAGGTGGAAAAGGGGCTGCATGGGCATCAGTAATTGCTCAGTTATCGGGCTGTATCATTACAGTTATATTATTTTTCCATTTGTACCAGAAACATTCATGGAGAATTCCATTTGTAAGCAGGACAGATAAGGTGCATATAAAACAGTATATGGTTATTTTAATGCCGCTGCTTATATGCGAATTTTTTTGGAGTCTTGGAGAAAACATCTATGCGTCTATTTATGGTCATGTAGGAACAAATGCGTTCGCTGCTATGACGCTGACCAATCCTTTGCAGGCATTGGTAATGGGAGCATTAAGCGGCGTATCGCAGGCAGCCGGAGTGATGATTGGCAAAAGGCTGGGGGCTGATGATACAGGGAGCGCTTATCAGGCTTCCAAAAGACTGATGTATACGGGGCTTGCCTGTTCCATTTTACTGTCAGTGTTTGTAATAGTATTTCATAAATATTATGTATTGATTTTTAAGGTAGAAGATGATGTAAGGCAGATAACAGGGTATCTGCTTATAGCATACGCTTTTGTTGCCCCAGTAAAAGTGCAGAATATGATTTTAGGTGGAATTTTAAGGAGTGGAGGCAGGACAACCTATGTAATGGCAGTTGATCTGATTGGCACATGGATATTTGGCGTACCTCTTGGGTTGTTTTCTGCTTTTGTGCTTCATTTGCCTATTGCAGCAATTTATTTTGTACTGTCCATGGAAGAGTGTGTGCGTGTGGTTATTCCGTTGGCAATATTCAGAAAAAAGAACTGGATGCAGAAGCTGTGAGAATAAAGAAAAAGGAGATTTCTGATATGGATAAAAGCTATAATAAAACACTTTATGCCTGTTTTATTGGTTATATTGTACAGGCAATTGTAAATAATTTTGTACCGCTTCTTTTTCTGACTTTTCATAGTAGTTATGGTATTCCGATGACACAGATTACGCTACTCATTACATTTAATTTTGGGTTGCAATTGTTGATTGATATTTTGTCGGCTACTTTTGTTGACAGGATAGGTTATCGGGCATCAATGGTTATTGCACATGCCTGCGCAGTGAATGGACTTGTTTTTCTGACTATTCGTCCTGATATATGCAGAAGCTCTTTTATGGGTCTGTTGATTGCGGTTGCCATATATGCAGTGGGTGGCGGATTATTGGAGGTATTGGTAAGTCCTGTAGTGGAAGCCTGCCCTACCCAAAATAAAGAGAAAGCCATGAGCCTTCTGCAATTCTGGCAGGGGTAATAGTTCCCATATTGTTATTGGCAGGAATATATTTGTGTCGGCTACGTTATAAAAAGTGTAATTAGATATTAGCTTAAATGTGCAGCTCTATAACTTATGATATGGAAACATAAATAAGGAGTGTTGTATAAATATTTGTATACCAAAGAGCCATATAGTCTACGCCTGAAAATTTTTCCTGCTTTTGCCGGGGAATCCTGTCAAGCCACGCCTGCAGGACGATGTTTTCCGGGCTGGACGCCACCGCATACCGGAAAAAAGAACGTATACAGGCAAACCGGTGGTTTCCCTACAATGAAATTTGTCTGCCCCAAAATGAAATGGGAATATGACAAACTTACAAAGAAATCGAAACGCGTCTGCCATTGTGAAGACCCTTGTACGGAATCTTCCTGCGGCAGGATGTTTTTATCTTTATCCAGAAAAAACTGCGTACTTATCCAGGAACACTGCGTGGTACACAGGAATGGGATGCCCCTACAAAATCCGTGTGAATGTAGAAAAATCAATCAACCATTTCAAGGACAGCTTTTGTGTTGCCGGACGCAAAACCCAGAATGAAAAGACTTTGCACGCTGATTTGCTGCTTGCCAGGATTGCACAGCTTGTCACCGTAATGATTGCCAACAAGATCCATAAACACCAATATATCCACAGCTTAAAGCCATTGATTGCATAATCTCACGCGTTACGTACCGTTTTACAGGCAGATACCACCATCTGCTTTATTTCCATACCATAAAATCCCGTTATCTGCACCATCCCTCTGAAAATCCGGCTATGTCGTATTTTTACTTTATTGGAATCATTATTGCGAACTTGTTTTGCAATTACCTATTGAATTTTGGTATCTCAATGTTAATCATATGGACATATCCATATATCCTCATATCTGACCGTAAATGATGCAAAACTTCCTTTATCAATCTGAACACAGTTACTTTCAATCTCAACCATGTCAAGCCAATCCGTTGCAAACCGTACATAATATATATCCTCGTCTATATCTTCAACCTGACAGTTAAAAACAACCATATCATCACATATGAATGTGCCAAAATTATGTACTGGACTTTGAGATATCTTTTTTTCAAATTTCTCATATGACAATTCGATGAAATATGTATACTTTACAATAGGTTGTTCCCTATATTTCCACACGCCTTTAAGTTTTCCAATCTCTGTAGTTCCAGTTACGATGACTTTATCGTTTTCATATTCTATTTTATCTGCTCCAAATTTCATCTTAACACCTCTACTATAGCAACAAACTGGAATTTATTCTAATTCTTCCCAATTATCAGGAATACAATCAAAAGCACCATATTTCCGCAAGAAAAAATGCTTTTCTTTGTATTCAAAAGTAACAGGAAGCTGTGTGTTTTTTACGGTACACCAGTAATCGAAAACAATACTACCCGGTTCTTCCATGTAAATAATTTCCAATTCAAAAGGAAACTCTTTTTCTTGTGGAGCAGGATCATTTTCCATGCTCTGTGAATAGTCAAACCGTAAAAGTCCTATCTGCAAGATTCCGTGTATGAAAGAGCTAAAAGAATGAATTCTTCACTTGACAATGTGACAAAGAGTTAATGTCACCAGATGAAATTGCAGTAATGGATGGTGGGAAATGTATATTACAGTTAAGGGGTGTAAGACCGTTTTTATCGGACAAGTTTGATATAACAAAACATAAGCAGTATAAGAAACTGTCTGATTATGATAAAAAGAATACTTTTGACATAGAGAAATACCTGGGAAGGAGGCTGGTATTAAAGAAAAACCAGGAAACAGAACACTATGACATGGATGTATTTATGGAAGACGGGGGAAGCACAGGTGTAGGGGTTTAACAATAAAATAAAATGTTTATATTAAAAAGTTTAGGACAAACTATCCTGAACTTTTTATATTTTATACCTGTTATAAAACACCTGCATATTAAAACATTAAAAATTAAAAAAGAAAGAGGT
>VSNJ01000263.1 GCA_009774235.1 Lachnospiraceae bacterium | reverse complement strand
ATCAAGCGAGAAACACCCTCTATCGTGTAACAATCATTCCATACTGGATTGAGGGCGAAAGCAGTCTACTGATTTCGCCCTCTTGACTACCCACAAGCAAAGGCGGGAAAAGCTGTCAAGGGCGCGTAGCGCGAAGTTTACCCTTGACAGCTTTTCCCGTCTTTGCTACTCCCTATCGGTCGAAGCGGAATTTCAATATGGCTTCAACCAGTTTCGCTTTTAGTCTGTCCTGCGTATCGTCATTGATATACCCCTTATACATAGACAGGTATTTAATATGTGCGTTGTAATACCGCAATACTGTGTCTACCGCTTCCGGCTCTCCGGCAACGGCTTTTTGGATTACCTCAAAAGGTATCAGCTTTTTATTCCTCATGTTTCAATCTCTCCCATTCTTTCCGTAGCTGTTTCAGTGCAACATTTCTTCTGCGGTTTATCGAACTCCTGCAACGTCCGTACAGTCTGCCGATTGCTTCATCACGATAGCCGATAAAGTAATAAAGCAACAAAACTTCTCGCCTTAACTCCGGCAATCTTGATAGTGCCGTTGCCAACCGTTCATCATCAACAATAACTTCCTTTCCCAATACAAGAAATACGGTCGGCTTGTCCTGCTTTTCAAAGTAGCTGTCCATAGCAGACGGTTCAAAATATCGTTCTGACATCAGATAATCAAGGGATATTTCCCGTTCTTCTTTCCGCTTCAAATCCCGCCATGCGTTCATGGCTTCATGGCGCAGGACAATCTTACAGAACGCATGAAACGCATATTCGATATGTTCCATGAACTGTTCAGAATATCTCATTTTCTCTCACCCCCTTTCTTCCCAGTAGGGGGCTATTACAGCAAACGCCCATACAGCATAAAGCGGCATAAGCGTTTGGGTAATATGAATTATTTAAACAATCAGTATGATTTGTATGTTCATCTTCATAGCCGCAAAATCCCATTGCAGGAAACAGACTTTTTTTGATGATTGACAATGATAAAAGGTGTAGAAAAAGGACATAACGATACCCTCCAATGCTTTTAAACATTTGATACCGCCACATCCTTAAAAATGAGTAACTTTAAATACACCCCCATAGTTTTATTTTTCAAAAAAGAAAACGGCGGCTTTGATTGTTATTTCAAAACCGCCGTTTGGTTGCTTATATTCTCTTTTGTGCATGAAAATTTTGCCGCAAAACAACGGTTTTTTTATTTACCGTTGTTGCGGATATTTCGTTAGTACATGGAAAGTATTTTCTGCGCCTTTTCCCTCAAAATATTTCTTGCTTCTACAGGCTCAATAATTTCAACATATTCACCAAAGGAAAGCAGATAAAGAAAAGTCCAATCGCTAAACTGGTATCTGAAAGTCACTTCCAACGTACCGTCGTCCAATTTTTTAATATACTTCTCCTGAAATTCATCATAAACTTTATACGCTATCTTTTCTGAAAAATGCAATATGAATATTGGCGTATTATATTCTTCCTTATAGGTAGGAGTGATGGAAAAATCCTTTGGAAGTTCACGTTCAAATAATTCATTCGTTATTTGGAGTTCCCTAATGCGGGACATTTTATAAGTACGAATATCATTTTTGCGCTTTGAATAAGCCACAAGATACCATGCGTGGGATTTGAACACTAATTTTAGCGGCTCGACAATCTGATTGGTTATCGTCAATTCCGCATTAAAATATGTGAATGTAATCACATATTTATTGATTATCGCACGTTCTAAAGCTGTAATATTATTCCGTTCCTTTTCGGGGCTTCCCCAATAGGAAAAATCAATTTCCAGCCATTCAGACTGCAATGTATGACTGAACAGCCCGGCAACTTTGTTTAATGATTTGTCTGCGTCTGGATAATTTGACGACTTTAAAATCTGCAACGCCTGTATAATATTGCTTTGTTCCTCCTGCGTAAAATAAGACTTGTCCAGTGAAAAGCCTTGCAATAAGGACAGCCCTCCGCCATACCCCTTTTGTGACGTAATCGGTATGCCGGCAACCGAAAGTATATTGATATCCCTATATATTGTCCGCGTGGAAACGCAAAGTTCTTCTGCCAGTTGTTTTGCTGTTATATTCTCATGCCTTAACAAGAGAAACACGATTTGAATAAGTCTGTCTATCTGCATATCATCACTCTGCCTTTTTGTATTTTATGGCAAGCTGTTTTAGATTGTTCATATTATCTGAATTATCGTCCACATTTTCTCTCAATGTGGAACAGGGAAATTCGTCACACTCGGCGCAGCTTCCATAAGATTTTTTCATACCGCATATCCTTATTTGACAATCCCCGCACATTTTGGGGGATACCGTATCAGAATGACATCCCAAACAATACATATCTTCTTTTGAAAATTTGCAGGTATCAGTTGAATACTCCCTTGCCAACTGTATCTGAGCGGCTACATTGTTTACGATAGAAGCCAGATAGACAGGGCACTCATTACAATTTAAACCACAATATGCCAGAACCATTAAAACATACCCTCCCCTAAATATTTGTCATGAGGAACGATTAAACACTTTTCGATAGACTTCCAATAACTGTCATAAAGATTTTTTTGTGCTGCCCCGTAGCTTTCTTTTGTGTCAAATTCCCAATAAAGCATATATTTAACACTTTTTACAATACGGGTAATTTTTAGTGGCGGAAGCCCCTCTTTGATTTGCTCCATATCTATGTGATACCCTCTTTTAGCAAAACGAAGCAGAAGCAATCCCTCCTGTTTTTCCAAGAAACTTTTAGCTTCAAGCATTAGTGCTTCAAATTCCTCTACTTTTTGCGGCTTAACTTGATAAATACATATTTCGGTAAACGGCATATTTAAACCCTCCTTTACTTTATTTTAGCATTAGGAATATGACATTAAGCGTGTCGCATTCCTTTATTTTTTCATGGGAACAGCAATATGATAGGACTGCTCATATTTTTATGATTTTGAATCCTTTTCCTTTTGGTACGCCCTTTCAGAAAAATCACACGCCATAATTATATACGGACTTTTAAATTATTACAACGATGGCAAAATATTTGAAATTGCATAATTCGTTATTTGGCATTTCCCAAACTTCCCCGTATTAAGAAACAAGGAAAACTTTTTGAAGAATTTCTCTCAAATCTTCGTCAAAACCGCCCTGTGCGGTGTTGTAGGTAGTGAGAGGGTTTTTAAGAGGGTTTGGGATTCTTCCCAACAAGCAAAATCTGTCCGGCAAGCCATAGCGCGGACGGGCAGATTTACGGAAAAGGGTACCCTTTTCCTATGCTTGCTAATCTTATCAAGAATTATTGACAAGATTAGTTATCCCGACTTTTTGATTATCCAGACCATTCCAGGAAAAGCGGATAACTACAGGATTTTATCCAAAAAAAGTC
>VSNJ01000262.1 GCA_009774235.1 Lachnospiraceae bacterium | reverse complement strand
AATTGATATTGTAGTAAAAACAGATCAGGAAAATTATATGGAATCACTAATTGGTATGGCCAGAAGTTATAAATTGGAGATTAAAAATATTAATATAAAAAAGGCTGATCTTGAAGATGTATTTATTTCCTTTATTAAGGAACCTATTAAATAGAAAGTAATTTTGAATATAAATGTTAAATAGCCTCTCGGATTCATAAGAGTTAGTTTAGATTTGTGTATTGACAACTGAATATTGTGAGATTTTGGAAAGATATCAAATAAACATCGAAAAAAGGGCGCACTTATCCCTGGGAAATTGATGAGATTTTTTTGAAATTGTGGTATGCTTATTTTGAGGTTGCCATCCGTGAGAATGTAAAAATGGTGTCTACACGGGTTGGCATTTCCCATGCATCAAGATGTTGCAGCATCATGATGGCATAGAGGCGGCAGTACCACATCTTAGAGGACCGGTGTCTGCCGTCTTCTAATTTATAATCTGTTTTTTCCCGTTTATTTGACCTCTCCACAGATGTCCGTCTGTTGTACTCCAGTTTCCATTCCTTGCTGTCTCTTGGCGGTATGTTAAAAATCCTTGGATTGTCCTTCTGCTGGATATGTACAGTTCTTCCGTATTTGGAATCTGAGCAGGGGTGTTTACAGAAACAGCCTTTCTTCCGGTCCGCAAGAGGACAGCGGTATTTTTCGCGGTGCTTTGCTTTTTCCACACCATCGTGGTGCATACGTAAGCCCATTTTACATACAGGGACACCATCTTCATCTATCGTAAAGTTATCTTTGTATTTGAAGTGTCCCGTATGGCCGGGATTGAGGTCAATGAATGGTGTTATGCGGTTTGTTTTGCAGTATTCATAAAGTGGATAAGCATCATGGGCAGCGTCCAGCAGGAGTTTTTCAATATGAAATTCAGGAAGGTAGGATTTCATAGAGAAAAACGTATGGAGGAATGACAGCATATCATGCCTGGAAGCACGCTCGAGCATGGGGAAAATGGGAAGGTCGTTTTCGGAATCTGCAGCAACAAACATGTAGAGATGGTAACCGGAAAAATATTTGTTTCTGGAAGAATCCCATCCCCAGTTGCAGCCAGGCTGTGAAAACTTCCGTTTGCATCCACAGCCAGAACCTTTTGGGCAGCCACAAATCCTTTTGGAACGTTCCAGCCTTGCAGTTTCAAGAGGAGTTCCGTCACCGGCAAGTGAAAGGTGGCATGGATTTATCAGTCCCCTGCGGACGGATTCATCAAGGAACTGGGATTTATACAGCCGGAAGATAAGACAGAACGGATTATTGTTTGGAAGGTGGATACGCTGCAAAAGGGGAAGGAGTTTTGCGGCAGCACTGTCCGTGTCACAGGGAGTTTTATCACCACGTTTTTTACCTTTTTCCGGTTTCGCTTTTTTATGTTTAACCTGACTGATGTAATTGTCTTTGTCAGACTGCCAAAGGCGGGCAAAGAAGTCGTAAAAGGTTCCGACACCGGGAGTGTCACCGGTGTTGAAACCACTGAGGATGGCGTACAAAGGAGTTATTTTAAGCATCCTGCACCATCCGGTAATGGAATCTACTTTCAGCACGATGGAAAGAAGATAGGAACGGAGCAGGCAGGAAGGAAAACGGGTGGCGGGTTTGCCAAGCAGGGAATAAAACTCCTGCATGATAGTATCCGTTTCAGAAAGATCAAGATACCAGAATTTCACAATGATATCCCAGGTTTGTTTAGGGACAGCAAATGGATCGGGGAATAATTCAAGAAACTTGGACACGAAAGTTTCCTGATAGGCGGCATGACCGCCATGATTAACAGGTAACATAAAAATCGCCTCCAATCAAAAAATGTTTACTGGCTACGTCGGAATGAAAAGTACTTTTTTAATTAAGAGGCGCGAAGCGCCGCATTTTTTGACTGGTTTGTCAAGTGCTTTTGGCAAAAAAGTGGGGGAATTTTTATAAAACTGGATTTGAAAGCCGCAGAAAATAAGGGCTGGAGAATCCGAGAGACTATTTAATAAATAAGGAGGATAATCAATGAAATTTTTGGTATTATTAGGAAAAGAAATGTATAATTTGAGAAAAAATATTGGAGTGTTAATTATATTATTTTTGGTTCCTGTTTTTATAATTTTTATAATGGGCTATGCATTTCAAGATAAAGAGAAATCATATAAATTAGGAATTATAAATGAATCTGTTAATGAAGATGATATAGTAGAAAGTTTTTTAGATAATTTAAATGAAATTGATGCTCTTAATGTCGAAAAATATAAATCAAAAGATATAGCAAATGAAGCAGTTGATAGTGGAAATGTTGATGGGTATATAATAATTCCGAAAAATTTTGTTGATAAAACTAAATCATTTGATGATAAAGCAGAAATAAGGTTTTATGTAAATAAAGCAAGACCTATAACAGCTCAAGCATTGGAAGGGATTATAAATGGATATGTTGAAAAATACAATACTATTGCTACAGGAATTGCTACTACTATTAAAGTTATGAGTGATAATAGTGATGGATTTGATATTGAAAAAATTTCAAATGATGCAGAAACTTATATTAATGATAATAGTGCTCATATTGTACTGAATACAAAATATATAGGAGTTTCAGATAAAAATAATAGTATGTCTAGTTATAATCAGACAACATGTGGTATGACAGCTATGTTTATTTTATTTTTATGTTTATTATGGGGGTCAAGTAATATTTTAGAAGAAAAATTAGATGGAACAATGACAAGATTGAGTCTTGCTCCTGTAAAATTTTCTACAATTTTAGCATCAAAGATGTTTTATATCGCTTTACTTGCTTTTTTACAATTTATTATTTTCTTTACAATTGGTCATAAAATTTTAGATGTTCCTTTAGGGGATGTAAGGTTATTATTGTTATTAAATATTATATTTATTATTCAAGCTGCCTCGTTAGGATTATTAGTTTCTGTTATAGCTAAAAATAGGTTGACTTCAATAGGAATATCGTTTTTTCTTATTATGTTGTTATCACCTTTAGGAGGTTTATGGTTTCCTTTAGAAAATGTTCCAGATGGATTTAGAAAATTTTCATCTTTACTTCCAACAGGTTCTTATATGTTGGCATTAGATAAGATAATTATACAAAATAAGGAATTTGGGAGTATAGTAACTAATTGTATTGTTATTTTGGTTTATTTTATAGTATCATTTGGTATTGCCATATTTATTCAAAAAAAGCGAGAAACAAATTAATAATACTTTTAATGAAATTAATAATTATTATTGTACATTTTTTGTATTTTACTAAAAGTAGTATTAAGTTTTAATTATTTAAACTACAGAAAACATCTAGTTTGTAAAGGATTATAAAATAATAAGTATAATATATATAGGTAAGGTATATAT
>VSNJ01000261.1 GCA_009774235.1 Lachnospiraceae bacterium | reverse complement strand
GCAAAAGAGATTGAAAAGCGGATTGGAGTGCAGACAGATACAAGTGTTGTAGATAAAGAACTTGCCAATTATGAAAACAAGCTGAAAGAGGTGGACTTGAATAAAGCACGTCTGGAAAATGAGATTGACAATCTTCCTGTCGATGCCCGATTCCGTGAAAGAAAAATCCATGATATGACATTAAGGCTTGACGCTTTGTACGATACGATGGTGGAGTTGGAGGAACGCATTGAAGATGCCAAATTAAGAAAAAGCTCCATTGAGATGGAAGCCATCACGCTTGACAATGTTTACAAAATCATGCAGAACTTTGGAAAGTTATATGCTATAATGAGTGATGAGGAGAAGAAAAACCTTATCACATACCTCATTAAAGAAATACAGATATATCCGAATGGTGAATCGAAAATGCCGTTGAAGTCGATAGAGTTTAACTTCCCGATTTATATTGACGGCAAGGAAGTAAGGAAAGTTTTGTGGGAAAGGGGTAATACCGTTGAGACGGTTGTTAAATTAACCCTCAAAAAAGATACACCCAAAATTGAGGTGACAATGGAGCCAAATGCCAATATCAGCAGCTACAAACCGAAGGAGCGTGTCACTTACCAGAAGATAAAGGAGTATGTGAAAGAGCAGACGGGGCTGAATATCCATACTTATTATATTGCACAGATAAAGGAAAAGTGCGGGCTGGCTAAGCAGTACACATATGAAAAAGAAGATGGCAGGAGAGTGGCTAAGTGTCCGCCGGAAAAAGAGGCAGCTATTATGGATGCGTTCAGGCATTTCGGATGGATCTAGCAAAATACAGACTCATGAAGAAAGTATTCTTTGTGAGTCTGTATTTTTGACTTTAAGAATCGGTAAATATTGAAATTGCATTTTTATCCCAAATTTTTCCATATCTGTCCTCATTTCCTGTAGCCCTTCAAGATTACTGACTGCGCTTACGCGCCGATTGCATTGTATAGACAGACAGCTATACAGACTGGTGTGTGATTTAAGAAATGTCCTTTGTGGCAGGGGGTATGATTCTGATTCAAAAGCGCAGACCGTTACAAATTCAGGGAGGAAAAATCATGGATAGGAAAGATATGATTGAGGAATTGGAAGATATCAAAAATATTGGGCAGATGTTAGAAATCTCATTACAGACGAATGAAGACGATCCCAACATAATAAGAAGCGTAAGCATCATAAACAGGAAGCTTGCAGCCGTGATTGAAAAAGCCACAGCAGAAAAGGATAAAAAGCCAGGCGGTAACTAATCCGCCTGCCCCTTAAAACACTGGACCGTAAGCGTCACAGCCTGTATCTGCCTGTCTGTCAGACCTTCCAGAGAAATCACATTTTTCTCTGTCGTATCGCATCCCAACAGGTAGTCGGTTGACACACAGTATAGAGAAGCAAGCTTCATAAGGACGGACAGCGAGGGCTGTCTGCTGCCGGACTCATACAGCCCAATCAGGCTCTCGGACACACCAATCCGTTCAGCAGTCTGTTTTCTGGAAAGCTCTTTGTTGATTCGTGCAATCTGTAACCGTTTTGCAAGTCCCTGGATCATATCTCAGTACACCTCCCTTTTTCTCCTATTAGAAAATATGATAAATGGTGATGTGAAACTTTAGGCTGCAAAACGCTACTTATAGTAGTATAATTAAACGCAAGGTAATGTATCATGACTGTTCGTTGCTGTAAGATTCTGCATGATTTCTATGTGCTTTGCACATCGGGAGCAGAACCTGTAGCAGCAAGCAGGAAATGTAGGGAATCAGGTAGCTGTTTAATTTGATGCTTTAGTAGAGAAAGGAGGCAGAGACCTTAACACTTTAACATAATGCAGGATGAAACTAAAAGTATTCTATTATGAACTTTTGAAAGGAGAAGTCTGCGATGAAACAATTCATCTCAAAAACAATAGGGTTTATGCTTGTATTGTCCATTATACTCACAGGTATACCCGCTATACAGGTACAAGCAGCATCCAAGCCTGTCATCTCAAGCAGCCAAGTAAAGATTAAAAAGAATGCTTGCAGCGTGAAAAAAGGCAAGAAAATAAAGTTGGCAGCAAAGTATGGCAAAAAGGACATCACCAAGAAAGGTACTTGGAAATCAAGCAAAAAGAGTGTGGCCACCATAAGCAAAACAGGTGTGCTTACAGCGAAAAAGGCTGGGACAACATATATTACTGTAAAATACAAAGGCAAAACTTCTAAAAAATTAAAGGTTGTGGTCAAAGCGAACACAAAACCTGCACCAGAGGCAGATGATACTTCTGGTAAAAGCTTTACGATCACCTATAATAAAAACAGTAAAAACAAATCAGATAAGTTAAATGGTTCAGCTAAACAGAAAGTTGCATCAACTTCTGGCGAAATCTTGAAATTTTCCACAACGGTTACACCGGCTTCCGGCAAAAAGTTCTTAGGCTGGTATGACGCTCCGACAGGCGGCAACCGTATCTATGAAACTTACAAGCCGTCTGGCAATATGACGCTGTATGCTCATTATACGGATGAGAATACACAGCAGATTACGTTTAGTCTTGGCTGTAACTATGGTGGTAAAGAAGTCAGTTTTATGGGTTATGGAGACGGGTATGATTACACAAATAAAATCATGGGACGTGGTCCTATGGATTGGCAGGATAGTGATAATCTTCTTTGGCAACATAATTATCTTGTTAATGACAAGAGAACTGTTACTGTTGATAGTTTGCCTGTTCCATATATGGAAGGTTATACTTTTAAGGGCTGGTATACTACAGATCAGTCTCTTTCCAGTACTTTGAATAAGGGTGTAAAGGTTGAAGCTAATCAGGAAATTGGAACGGATGTCACTATGTTATATGCCCGTTTTTCAAAGAAGCTGACAATTTCATTTGATGATTTGCATGGTGGCGTATATGATGACATTGTGATTGATACATATACTTCCGCAAAAGAATCTGGTTTTAATTTCCCTGTGCCTGATATTCCGAGTGTTAATTTTAAAGGCTGGTCTGTTTCATCTTCGGGTTATACTGATAATGCTGATTCATATTTAAGAACATTGGGAAGTGGGCATGTATTTTCCAATATTGTTGGCAATGTTGGTTATGAGTGTCATAACGATGCAGAGGGTCATGATGGGCTTTGTCTTGCTCTTTGCCGTGATAATCGTGAGTTTGGTGTTCATTTAAGTGAAATACATGGCACTTGGGGCAAAGCATGGTCAGACTTTGAGTTTTTTCAAGAAACGGATCATATTACTTTATATGCTTATTATGAGCGTAAAAATGTTATTTTTGAATTTGATCCGAATGGCGGAAAATTTGCACAGGATAGTATAACTTTACTTGGGGAATATTTAGAAAAAAATGGAAAAGAGACACCTCTTTATAGTATAATGTAATCACCGAAAAAA
>VSNJ01000260.1 GCA_009774235.1 Lachnospiraceae bacterium | reverse complement strand
TTAATATTTTGTATGTGGTATTAAGGCATTAGTGATACAAAAGATATTGTTTAAATAGGAATTAGAAAAAGGACAGGTAATGAATATGAATATTTATGGAGTAGTGATGGCTGGTGGTATAGGTACACGTTTTTGGCCATTATCGAGACAAAAGTTTCCAAAACAGTTTTTAAATTTGACTGGAAATAAGAAAATGATTAATGAATCTATAGAGCGTCTTTCTAATATTGTAAATAAAGATAATATATTTATTGTAACAAATAAAGAACAAGTTTCTGAAATTATCAAAGTAATCGCAGGTGATATTAAACAACAAAATATTATTATAGAACCAAAATCAAGAAATACCGCTATATGTATTGGATATGCGGCAATTGAAATTGTTAAAAAGTATAGTGATGGTATTATGGTTATTACACCATCTGATCATTATATAAAAGATATTTGTGAATTTAGTAAAGTTCTTAATTCAGCTGTGAAAATAGCAGAAAAAACAAATAAACTTATAACTGTTGGTATAAAGCCAACATTTCCTTCAACAGGATTTGGTTATATAAAGTTTGATGATAAAAATATAGAAAAAATAAATCATGTGCTTGAATTCCATGAAAAACCGAATGAGGAAATTGCAAGAAAGTATATAGAATCTGGAAATTATGTATGGAACAGTGGAATGTACATATGGAAAGCAAGTACTATTTTGAAGAAATTTAAAGAATATACTCCAGATATTTATGATGGGCTTATAAAGATTGGTAATGTAATTGGTACAGATATTGAAGAAGAGGTTATTAGTAATATATATGCTAGTATACCAAATATTTCTATAGATTATGCAGTTATGGAGCCATCAGCTCCTAATGGGGACGTATTGGTTATTTCTGCAGAATTTGGATGGAATGATGTAGGAAGCTGGAATGTAATGGATGTATTAAATATACCAGATTCAGCTGGAAATGTATTAATTGGTGATACCTTGGCAATTGATGTGTCAGATACAGTAATTTATTCAAGTGGAAGAACAGTAACTGCTGTTGGGGTTGAAAATCTTGTTATTGTTGAAACGCCTGATGCAATTATGGTTTGTCAAAAGAATAAAGCACAAGATGTAAAGAAGATTGTAAATACCTTAGAAAAAGAAAATAGGACAGAATTATTATAATATAGATAAATACAAATTTCAAAGGAGTTATAAATAATGAAAAAAGCACTAATTACAGGAATTACAGGACAAGATGGTTCTTATCTTGCAGAACTTCTTCTTGAAAAAGGATATGAAGTACATGGTCTTATAAGACATGTATCTGTATCTAATACAGAACGTATAAATCATATTATTGATAAAATTATATTACATTATGGTGATCTTACAGATTCTTCTAGTATTAATTATATTATATTAAAGTTACAGCCAGATGAAATTTATAATCTTGCTGCACAATCGCATGTGCAGGTATCTTTTGATTCGTCTGAATATACTGGTAATGTTGATGCACTTGGGGTTTTACGGATTTTAGAAGCTGTACGTATAGCTAGGCTGGATAAGAAGTGTCGTATTTATCAGGCATCTACTTCAGAGCTTTATGGTAAAACTGAGGAATGCCCACAAAATGAAAGTACGCCTTTTCATCCATATAGTCCATATGCGGTTGCTAAACAATATGGTTTTTGGATGGTTAAAGAATACCGTGAGGCATATGGAATGTTTGCATGTAATGGGATTTTATTTAATCATGAGTCTGAACGCAGGGGAGATAATTTTGTTACCCGTAAAATTACACTTGCTGCTGGAAGGATTGCATGTGGCATACAGGATTATTTAGAACTTGGTAATTTGGATTCATTACGTGACTGGGGTTATGCAAAGGATTATGTAGAATGTATGTGGCTAATTTTACAACAGGATAAGCCAGATGATTATGTTATTGCTACAGGAATTCAACATACAGTAAAAGAATTTACAACTCTTGCTTTTGCCAATAATGGGATTATTTTAGAATGGAGAGGAAATGGAATAGATGAAAAAGGATATGATAAAAAAACGGGCAGAATGCTTGTTTGTGTAAATCCAAAGTTGTTTAGACCTACAGATGTTGTTAATCTTTGTGGAGATCCAACAAAAGCAAAAATAAAATTAGGATGGAATCCGCAAAAGACAAGTTACGAAGAACTGTGCGCTATTATGGCAGAACATGATTTTCAATTAGCCAAGAGAGAAATTGCTACATTGTCAAATTAGTTGTATAAAGATTAAATTTGTTTTATTTATGAATAATGACTAAAGTAGTGGATTTATACAATAAAAAAAGTTATCTGGAATGTTTTTATAAAAAATTTTTATTGTAAATGTTTAAGTATATTATTTTTAAATTATAAGAAACAAGCATTTTGATTGTATTATAAATGGGAGGTGTTACATGTCTACACATATAACTAAAAACCGTATACTTGATTTCACAGTATCCATGAAAATCCAGCATAGAAGTGCAAATACAATTAATTCATATACAACTAATATACAAAAGCTTGAACTTTTTTTAAGAGGGGCAGAACTTACAAAAGAACAGATGCTTTTATACAAACAATGGCTGTCTACACAAGGTTTTAAGCAAAGCACAGTCAATGCTTACCTTGCGGCAGCAAATTATTTTTGTGATGTCATGGGATGGACAGATATGAAAGTGGCACTTGACCCAGTTGTGATAGAAGATGCAATTCGGGATAAGAAACAGATTTCTTCTTCAAATTATAAAAAGCTGGTATTCACTGCATTACAGAATGATAAAGAACGTCTTGCAATGATGATACAAGTACTTTGTCATATGGATTTACGTTTCTGTGAACTGGATAGATTGACAGTGGAAGCTTTAAAATGTGGTAAAGTGGATGTGGAAAGGAAACACAGACATAAAGAAATAGAAATACCAGATATTATTAAAGATGACCTTTATACATATGCATTACATGAACAGATTACATCGGGGATTATATTCCGTACAAGTAAAGATTCGCCAGTTGACAGGTCAAATTTCCGTAAGGATATTAAAAAACTTTGTATACTTGCAGGCATAGAAGAAGAATTTGGATCCATCCAGCATATAAAACATGTTGTACTGGATGAGTATCCATATTATGGACTTAAGAAATGGAAACAGGATTAAGATAAAATAATATTATTATTCTAACATACAGGAGGGGCATATTATGGTATTTGGTGTAATCCTTGCAGGTGGCACTGGCAGCCGCATGGGCAATGCCAGCAAGCCGAAGCAGTACCTTATGTTAGGGGGTAAACCAGTTATTATACACACTGTTGAGAAATTTTTTATACATAATGCATTTGAAAAAATAATTGTGCTCTGCCCAAAGCAGTGGGTGGAGGACACAAAAGACCTTGTAAAGAAATATATCCCT
>VSNJ01000026.1 GCA_009774235.1 Lachnospiraceae bacterium | reverse complement strand
ATATATACAACATTTGTAAATATCATTTTCCAGTTTACAATATTCAGTATTTACATGTATGTTTTTGTCTTTTGGGTTAATATAAACGATAAATTTATGGCTGCCATAAGGCTCACGGGTGCTTCCATATAAAATAATATTATCATCTTTTATTTTAAAATAATCCATATTTTATATTCTCCTGTAAATATTTTCTGGTAGTTACCTAAGATATTTGTTTTATTATGATACATTTAAAAATGCCAGGTTTTTTATAAATAACCAAGTATTAAATCTTTGATTTCAGGGGAATCATCTTCATATTCTACTAAAATATCAATTAAATAATTTATAAGCTTTTCTGTTTTTTCTAATGTAAATAATTCTTTTACCAGCATACAACGCTGGTAAGTGTATTCTGAATGAGACAGAAAGAAATTTGTTAATTCTATTATTCTGCCAGGTTCCAGTATTTTTACAGCTTTTACAAAGTGTATTATATATGTAATTTTGCTAATGCAAGTGTTTTGTGATGTCCATCTAACAAGGCAGACATATATCCGTCCATATAAAATGCAAGTGCCATTCCGCACGGATTTTCCATATAATAATTAATCCGTTCCTGGCAGATTTTATGTTGTGGCTGCGTTGCAACTGTAAAATATGGCCTGTTATTTCCCCATATAAAGTTACCATAATAGCAAATACATGTTCCTGGCAGATATTCACCAGAGTCAGGAACTTCACAAAATAAATGTCCATTTCCATCTGTTGGATAAAGTTTTGTTTCAATAATAACATAGTATCCTGTATCCAGCAGCCCAAGTATTGGTTTTATTCCATTAACTGCTTCTAAAAAAGAAACTTGGGATTTATCCTTATTTAAAATACCCTGTTTAAATTCCTGTGTCTGTTCTAACCCATATCCGCTACGCATAATTTTATTACAAGTTGGAGAAAAATATTCATCTCCCTGGAACTGGAAAAGTTTCTGGCTGCCAAACATTAAAGTTAAATAACTTGCAAATGGTGTTTCACCATATACTTCATATAATAACCCCTTGCCATTAGTAACTTCAATTAAAGCACCTGTTGCATATTTATCATCAGATTTCTGCCAGTTTTCAATTATTCTTATAAAAGGAAGTGTTTTTTTATTATTTAATAACAATTTCATATTCCTCCAATTAATTATTAAATAGTTAATTTTAGAGCCTGGTTTTATTAAATAAAAAGCTAAAGCATGTCTGCAGGCATGGATATCCTAGGTTTTATTTTTTACTATCAAAGGCTTTTCTTTTTTTCTCTAATAATATTGAAAGAGGCTTAAGCAGATTTATGTCAGTTTTTTGCATTGATTGTGAAAATCTTTTAAAAGCAGGATTTAAAGCCCTGAATTCTTCAGAAGATATTTTTTCAATATTATGTACAGACTCTGTATCAAAAAGGTTATAACCATTGTATGTAATTTGTTTTCCATGTACTTCTGCTGTTAGTACTTCTTTTTCACGTGTTTTAAAGATTCCATATGCCACTATATTACCATTATATTGAAATAAAACTAAAGCATCTGTATTTTTCAGATTAATTCCATTTTGGTGATAGTAGTACCTGCCTTCTTCCTCTGCAAGTCCTGTGTCAAAAAATTCCCTTACTTCATCTTCATTAATAAATTCATCTTGGCTGTCCATTGGAAGGCAGCGTATTTCTTTAATATCATAGCTATCAAACATAAGATAATTCTCCTTATTAGAATGTATTATCTGGAATATATCATATTTTTATATAGCTGGCAATATAATTCCAGATTTTATTTACTATAATTATTGGAATAGCTTTAAACAATTTTTGTATATACAGATAAAAATACCCTATTTACCTATTGACAAAGTAGGAAAATAGGGTTAGTATATATTTACCAATTAAAAACAATGGAGGATAAAGTTATGGCAAAGAAATCATATTCAGATAGAAATTTTAAGTTTGAAACATTGCAGCTGCATGTAGGGCAGGAGAGCCCGGACCCTGTTACAGATGCAAGAGCTGTTCCTATTTACCAGACATCTTCATATGTATTCCATGATTCTGCACATGCAGCAGACAGGTTTTCACTTAAGGATGCAGGAAATATATATGGAAGACTTACTAATCCTACAGAGGATGTTTTTGAAAAGAGGATTGCAGCACTTGAAGGAGGAGTTGCAGCATTAGCAACAAGTTCAGGAGCAGCAGCAGTTACATATACAATACAGAACCTTGCATTTGCTGGAGACCATATTGTAGCAGCTAAAAATATTTATGGTGGTACATATAACCTTCTGGCACATACCCTTACAGATTTTAATATAAGTACAACTTTTGCTGACCCTCTGGATTTATCTTTATTTGAGGCAGCAATACAGGATAATACAAAGGCACTTTATATTGAAACACTTGGAAATCCAAATTCAGAAGTTACAGATATTGAAGCTGTTGCCAAAATTGCACATGCACATAATATACCACTTATTATAGATAATACATTTGGGACACCATATCTTATAAGACCTATAGAATATGGTGCAGATATAGTAATACATTCTGCTACAAAGTTTATTGGGGGACATGGCACAACAATAGGCGGGGTTATTATAGATTCCGGCAATTTTGACTGGAAAGCATCAGGTAAATTCCCACAATTTACAGAGCCAAATCCGAGCTACCATGGAATAAGCTTTACAGATGCTGCTGGTGCTGCTGCATTTGTTACAAGGATAAGGGCTATCCTGCTCCGTGACATGGGTGCAACAATTTCACCATTCCATTCATGGATTTTCCTGCAAGGTCTGGAGACATTATCATTAAGGGTAGAGAGGCATGTTGAAAATACAATTAAGGTAATTGATTACCTTAAAACACAGCCTTTAGTAGAAACTATACACCATCCTTATGTATCAGAAGATGCAGAGCAGCAGAGGCTTTATAAAAAGTATTTTCCAAATGGAGGAGGTTCAATATTTACATTTGAAATCAAAGGTGGTGAACAGAAAGCAAAAGATTTTATTGATAATCTTGAACTTTTTTCACTTCTTGCGAATGTTGCAGATGTTAAATCACTTGTTATACATCCTGCATCAACTACACATGCAGAGCTTAATGACAAGGAGAAGGCAGAGCAGGGTATTAAGCCAAATACAATAAGGCTGTCAATAGGAACTGAAAATATAGATGATATTATAGAAGATCTTGATGAAGCATTTAAGGAGGTCGCAAATGTCTAAAATATATAATGGAGCAACAGAGCTTATTGGAAATACACCATTAGTAAGGCTGGCACATATTGAAAAGAAGTATAACTTAGAAGCAAGGCTTCTTGCGAAGCTTGAATATTTTAACCCTTCAGGCAGTGTAAAAGACAGGATTGCCAAAGAGATGATAGAAGATGCAGAAAAAAAAGGTATATTAAAACCAGGTTCAGTAATAATTGAGCCTACATCAGGAAATACTGGCATAGGTCTTGCTGCTATTGCAGCTGCAAAAGGATACAGGTTAATAATTGTACTTCCTGAAACAATGAGTGTAGAACGCAGGAATATAATTAAAGCATATGGTGCTGAAATTGTCCTTACAGATGGAAGTAAAGGGATGAAAGGCGCTATTGAAAAAGCAGAAGAACTTGCAGGTGAAACAGAAGGAAGCTTTATACCTGGACAATTTGAAAATCTTTCTAATCCAGAAGCACACAGGAAAACAACAGGACCAGAAATATGGGAAGATACTGGTGGTGAAGTAGATATCTTTGTTGCAGGAGTTGGTACAGGTGGCACAATTACTGGCGTGGGCGGATATCTTAAAGAGAAAAAACCTGGTGTCAAGGTGATAGCTGTAGAGCCAGAAACATCACCTGTACTTTCAAAAGGTACAGCAGGTGCACATAAAATCCAGGGAATAGGTGCAGGCTTTGTACCAAAGACGCTTGATACAGAAGTATATAATGAAATAGTAGCTGTAAGTGATGCAGATTCATTTAACTATAGCAGGGAACTTGCAAAAGAAGAAGGGATTCTTACAGGAATATCTTCAGGTGCTGCATTATATGCTGCCATTATTGAAGCAAAGAAACCTGTAAATAAAGGAAAAACAGTAGTAGCATTGCTTCCAGACAGTGGCGACAGATATTATTCAACACCATTATTTACAAGTGCAAATAATTAAATATAAAATGTTATTATGGCAAAATATGCAAAACCATAAATCCCTGCCAGGTATGGCAGGGATTTATGTGTTTTATTAAAAGGTTAAACCGTTTGTCTGTTATATTCTTCAGAATATTCCATAAAGTTTTCTTCTGTAATTCCAAGTTTTTTAACAGCAGCCTCTATTGTAACCAGCCCGTCATTAAACATTTCTACAAGCATCTTTATTTTTTCATGGTCTGCGTATTCTTTAGCATATTCTTGTACTAAATCACACATTTTGCCATTCCCTTTTCCTGTTTTAATATCCCTGATTGCTTTACATGAATTTGGAAACTTTGGATTATCTGACAGTGACTGTTGTTTCAGTATCTGCATATATTCTGCAATCTCAGAACCATCATTATCAATGGTGTTTTAAAAAATGGGTTACTATTCATAACTAAAGATAATTGCCAGTTATCCTTTATTTACACATCTGGCAGTATAACACAGGTTTGCACAATATACAAAATAAAAGATAACTGGAAATTATTTTGCCATGAATAGTAACAGTAGATTAAAAAAATGCAGAAATAGAAATAAAAAACTAGTTGACATATAACAGTCTGGTATGTATAATCGTGTTAAGAAATTTTAGGAGGATTGTGCATGTTAATTGTTAATGTAATGGAGAAAATTGCAAAATAAAATATTGCAGGGGCAGCCTGGTTATGACAGGTGTATTTCTGGAATTTGTTTTTTCACAGACAGAATAAATTATCCAGATATTCTGTGCAATAAGTCTGTCCTTTAGCTGGTAATGTAACAGTACCAGTGTTTTCGCCTTACATTTGCTTAATATTGTGGTATATATATTTATAGGACTAGTTTAAGCATGGCTGTACAGGCCATGTTGTTTTTTTTCCGTGAAAAGCCTGTTTAGACTATATCCTTGTAATAATAAATAATATATATAATTGTGAAACCATGGTATCATACGCTTTTTGTGTGGCCATGGTCTTTTTTTGTTTATTAGGGAATTATTATAACAGCGCAAGTTCATAGTAAAGGAGATAGAAGAAATGAATATAGAAAAACAGATAGAATTTGACAAAATAAAAGAAAAATGGGAAGCCCTTGCTGTTACAGAATGTGCAAAAGAAAAAATTAAAAACTGGTCATTCTGCTTGTCAGAAAGTGAGTTAAGAAGACAGATTAAAGATACAACAGACAGCAGGGAGATAATTGGGAAGCTTGGTGAGCCGCCACTTCCAGATACAATAGAAATAAAAGAAGCACTGTCAGCAGCATGTAAAGGGGAATGTCTTACAACATACCAGCTTGAGCGTGTAGAAAAAATCCTTGTAGCTGTAAACAGGCTTAAAACTTATTTAAATCATGGGAAAATGTATAAAAACCCACTTTCAGGTTATGAAAAAGATTTAGATAGCGCAGAAGATTTAAGGGATGAAATTTCAAGGCAGGTACGTAATGGCGCAGTAGATGATTATGCATCAAAAAATCTTTCACAGATTAGGAAACAGATTGTTAAATGTGAAGAACAGATGAAACAAAAAGCAGGGCAGATAATGAATACAAACAAAAAATATATGGCAGACAGTTATTACACATTCCGCAATGGCAGGCTGTGTGTCCCTGTGAAAAAAGAATTTAAGTTAAAAATAACAGGAAGCGTTATTGGAAAATCAGCAACAGGAAGTACATTTTTTATTGAGCCATCAGGAATTGCCAGATATTATGAAGAATTACAGTCACTAAAAATTAGTGAGGAGAATGAGGTATACCAGGTTCTTTATACATTGTCTGCAATGGTTGCTGCCAGGGTAGAACTGGTAAATAATAATATTGCAGTAATTGAAAAGCTGGATTTTATATTTTCAAAAGGAAAACTAAGTATGGATATGGATGCAGCAGAACCATCCATCAATACAGAAAGAAAGATTGTTTTAAAAAATGCCAAGCATCCACTTATGGATAAAAATACCTGTGTGCCTTTACAATTTAAAATGGGAGATGAAATACATGGAATAGTAATTACAGGGCCTAATACAGGCGGGAAAACTGTAGCAATTAAGACAGTTATGTTAAATTGCCTTATGGCACAGTGCGGGCTGCATGTTACATGTGAAACAGCAGATATATGCATGAACAGTTCATATCTTTGTGATATTGGTGATGGACAGAATATAACAGAGAACCTGTCTACATTTTCTGCCCATATTAAAAATGTACTTGAAGTTCTGGAAGAAACAGACCAGGATAGTTTTGTAATAATGGATGAGCTTGGTTCTGGGACAGACCCGGCAGAAGGAATGGGTATTGCCATTGCTATACTTGAAGAACTTAAGAAAAGTGGCTGCTTGTTCCTTGTGACAACACATTATCCAGAAGTAAAGGAATACGCAGACAGGACAAGTAGCATTGTCAATGCAAGAATGGATTTTGACAAAGAAACATTAGAACCAGTTTATAAAATGGTTATAGGCGAAGCTGGTGAAAGCTGTGCATTTTATATTGCAGGCAGGTTAGGCATGCCAGGCCATATGCTGGTTACAGCAATATGTTCAGCTTATGGGGAGGCTGCTGTTAAAAATTACCATTTTGAAGAAAAAAATATTATTAACCAGAATAGTAAAGGCAGCAAAATAAAAAAGACTAAAAAAACTAATGGCAATATCAATTTAAGAAATAAATACAACAGAGGTGACAGTGTAATAGTATTGCCAGACAAGAAAATTGGAATTGTATGTGAGCCAGTAAATGAAAAAGGGGTTCTAAGAATACAACTTCCTGGCAAAAAAATCTGGATTAACCATAAAAGGGTTAAACTGCATGTGGCAGCAGCAGAACTTTATCCAGAAAATTATGATTTTTCAGTTGTATTTGATACTGTAGAAAACAGGAAATTGAGACATGATATGGAAAGGAAATATATAGACGGGGTGATAGAATATAATGAATAAATAATAAATGGCATATATGCATTTTACAAGGGAACCCGTATATAAAACAGGTTCCCTTTTCAATTTAATAGGAAATTACTATAATTTGTTAAAGGTATTAAGTTAATCCCTGTCTATTTCCATTTCAAGGATTTTTCCAGTTACCGCATCAATTGTAAAACTATATTCTGTTTTGTTGGCATAAAGTTCAATTTCATATTCAGCTTTGCCATTTTCATATTCTAATTCTATTTTAAAACGTTTTACTTTACTGCTGTCTATTTTTAAATAATCAAGAGCAGCTTTTTTAGCTTTTTTTCTGGATATCAGTTTTTTGTTTTGCGTATTACTTTGGTTTTTTCTAATTAGTTTTTTAGATGATTTTAAAATTTTCCCATTTCTGGCATTTATTTCATATTCATAACGGTGTGTACTTGTTTTAAATTTAATTTCATACTCAGGAATTCCGTTACCGTATTCAAGCTTTACCTTTGTAAAAGTAACTTTTTCGTTAGATATGCTGGAATGTTTAAGAGCTTTTTTCTTTGCTTTTTTCTTTCCAATATAGTTTTTATTATTTTTGTTTGAGGCTGTTTTATTTATATTTTTTGTAATTTGCTGTGTATTGCCAGAAGATTTTGTTTGGCGTTTAAGGTTTTGTGAAGGTTCTTGTGCTGCTTCTGCCATGCTTCCGCTTTGTCCCATATTATCCATGGAATCCTGTCCAGGTTGTGTACTTTTTCCTGAACAGCCTTCTAGTATAAAGGTAAGAAATAAAATAATACAAAAAATGGTAAAACATTTGCTTGCAATATTTATTTTATTTCTGTTTTTTTTAATTTGTTTTTTCATATAATCCATATCGTTTATACACTCCTTTATATATTTTGGGTTTAGGAAATTCTTGTAATTGTAAAGATGCCATAGAAAAAGACTTGGACCTTTTCTTTTTTATTATAAACAGGCTTTCTTGAAAAATACTTCTAAAGAATACAGTAATAAAATATACATCCAGCAAATATTGCTAAAAATAGAATAAATTGGAAGATATGAAAGAAATATATATATATTTTGTTTTTAACCTTTGTTAAAAAGTCACAAAATTTTAAAAAAGATATATTTTTTTAGAGTATCATATGTTATAATAGTCCAAGGCAAAATGTCAGTGAATAAGCTTGAAAAGGTTTCAAAGTAAACGTTTTCAAGCTTATGCCATTATATAGGCAGGCAGCAGGCTTGTGGATACCTGTATGCCAGGCCTTTCTGGAAATATCTGTAAATTAGCAGAATTAATGTGGAAATACATTTGATTAAGAAATTTTACAGATATATCCTGACAATTACATAAGCAGGTTTATAAGGAGGTATAATGAGACAATTTTTTGGAATGAGCCAGGGAGGAAATCTGGAGGAAGCGGCCATAGGATTATCAAATCCGGAATTTATCATGCTTATATCAAACAACAGGCAGTTTGAGCAGCATGTAGCTGAACTTGAAAAATTATTTCCAAAAGTCCCAAGTATAGGATGTATAGGCATGGGATATGACACAAGAATAGTAGAAGATGGTGTCAGTATTATAGCATATACAGAAGGGACAGAAGTAGTGGCAAATGTACTAGAACAGGTATCTGCTATGCCTGTAAAGTATATACACCGTATGGAGCAGGATTTAATGAAAATTGATGCATCTTCGGATAATACAGTCTGTATTGATTTTTGTTCCAGCAATGATGCCTGTGTACTTACAACAGCTTATAGTTTACTTGGTAAGCGCAATATCCAGCTGGTAGGAGGTACAGGTGATGCAGGAAAAGTTTCTGCTAATGGAAAGGTTTATGAAGATGCTGCTGCTTATGCATTTGTAAAAAATAAAGGCGGAAGGGTTAAGACATATAAGGAAAACATTTATAAACCATTAGATGGACAGTATCTTATAGCATCTGAAACAGACCGTAGTAATTATCTTCTTGGAGCATTAAATGGAAAGCCTGCCAAACAGGTTTACCAGGAAATACTCCATATAGACGAAAAGGATATTACAGACCAGACTTTTATAAACCCATTTGGAAAGTTAAATGGAAAAGAAATATGCATAATTTCAATTAAAGCAGTTGAAGGTGGTGCACTGACATGTTACAGGCAAGTAAACGATTCTGATGTACTGGTGCTTTTACAGCTTCAGGATTACAAAATGGTAGCAAATGATACAATACAAAGAATATGTTATGATTTCAATCATATTTCAGCTGTATTTTCTGTAAACTGCCTGTTCCGTTACCTTTTGTTCAGTAAGAACAATGATATGCAGGAATATCTTGAAACAATGTCAAAGCTTGGCAGCCATGCAGGCCTGGTTGGGTATGGGGAACATTATAATAACCAGTTTGTAAACCAGTCCATGACATGTGTAGTGTTTGAATAGGCTGCCATAACAGGTATAAAAGCAAAACAATACAAGGGAGGATATATAAATGCTTATATCTAAAAAAAGGGTGCGGACCAGAAAAAATGGGGAACCAGGATTGTATCCAGTTGTGTATGTATCAAAAAACCTGCGTGAATACCAGAAAGAAATGGTAAGTAAGGAAGTTGAATCGCTTAATGAATTAAGAAATATAAGATTAGCATTCCATAAGGTTTTAAGAGAAGATATGAAATTAAAAGAAAACCTTGATACTTTCCATGATGTGTTTGCCTCAGTTGGTGAGATATCTGGACAGTTTGCAGAAGTCAGGGATGATATTACTGGAACAGTAGGCAATGTACAGCAACAGGTAAACCAGTTAAAGGGAAGTGCTGAACAGGTACAGGAATGTTTTGAGGAAATCCAGAATACATTTGCAAATTTCCAGGAAGCTATTGAAAATATTAAAAAATGTATGAAGCAGATAATTACAGTTGCAGACCAGACTAATATACTTGCGCTTAATGCGTCTATTGAGGCAGCAAGGGCAGGGGAAAAAGGAAAAGGGTTTGCCGTTGTTGCAGGGGATGTAAAAAGGCTGGCAAATGAAATTAAAGACCTTGCTGGGGTAGTAGAAGAAGGTATAGGTGGCGTAGAACATGAAGCAGAAAAGATGAGTGAAAGTATTACAGCATCAAATGAAGCAATGGCAGAAGGTGTGGACAGTGTAAATACAACATATGATATGTTTGATGAAATCATTTCAGCAGCAGATGGCGCAGAGACAGTACAAGATAAAATAACAGCAACAATTACTGAATCAAGGGAAAAGCTTAATGAAGTTAAGCAGTCATTTGCAGATACAGAAGCACAATACAAGAAAGTTATGGCACATATTGAGAAAGCAAGGGAACTTGGTACAATGAAGGGTTCTATGTTTGAAGATGTAGACAATATGCTGTCACAGATAGCCCCTATAATAGAAGAGTATGAGAATGCCTGAATCCACTGCGCAGCCTTTAAAAGGCTGCGTAAAGCAGTTTAAACATAATATTAAGAAACCATTGTACTTTCTGGAACAAAATATAAATCCTGGAATAATATCTAATAATAATATATGATATCTATTTAAAATATTGTTATATATAAATAGATTGCATGGAGGTTTATATTGGAAATATATGTAGTAAAACAAGGTGATACGATTGACAGGATTGCAGAAGAATACCAGGTTCCAGCCAGTGAGATTGCATTTGTAAACCAGATAACATATCCTTATCCTCTTGTAATAGGGCAGGCACTTCTGGTACCTGTACAGGATAACCTGCCACAGGATAAAAGACAGGTTACTGTAAATGGATACGCATATCCATATATTAATTCAAAAGTACTACAAACAACGCTTCCTTATCTGACAACGTTGTCTGTTTTTTCTTATGGTTTTACTGAAACTGGTGAACTGCTTCCGCCTTCCCAGGATGATACAAGAATGATAGATGCTGCCCTGCAGTCCGGGACAGAACCAGTGCTTACTCTTACTCCTCTTGGGCCAGACGGAATGTTTAATAATAATCTTATTTCTGCCCTTGTAAATAGTGACAGTGCACAGGATAATCTTATCAGGAACCTTTTTGAAATGCTAAGGGTGAAGAATTTCAGGGGTGTTGATGTTGACTTTGAGTATATTAAGGCAGAAGACAGGGATTTATTTACCTCATTTGTAGCAAGGCTTACAAGAGAGATGAATGTCTATGGTTATATGGTTTCTGTGGCACTTGCACCAAAGACATCATCAGGCCAGAAAGGGCTTTTATATGAGGGAAAAGATTATGGCGGCCTTGGGGCAGCCGCTAACAGCTGCCTGCTTATGACATATGAGTGGGGATATAAATATAACCATGCGTTATGCAGGTAATAAATTTACTGTTTAAATTCTAATATTATTTTTATATGGTATAATTGGATATATTATTAAACTGAAATTATCATTATCACGTTTTCCGCGTGTATTTTTAGTTTCTTTTATGTATTCAATTCTTTTTATTATGGCTTTAAGAAGCTTGTTTTTCATACTTATATCTTTAATAGTGCCATATCCATCTACAATATTTTTTACCACAGGAATAAAATTATTTTCAACAGATAACATATGTTTTTCTTTTTTTTCTAATTCCATTAGTTTATCCATTGCCATATTACACTCTTCAATTTTAGACTTTATTAATTTGTTTCTGTCTAAAAAAGTTTTATCGTCATAAATACCACGTTCTAGTAAATCAAAAGTTTTTTCATATTGTGATTTTAATGTGACAGCCTCTTTTTCTAATGTGGTATAGGAATTTTTATATGTTTTAGAAATATTTTTTATTTCATTTTTTTGTATATTTAATTTATAATCCGCAAGCCAGATTTCTAATGAATATATAATTTTTTCTTCAATAATTCCAACTGGTGCTGATATATTATCACAATATCTGCCAGGGCATTTCAGGGCAGCGTATTGTGTTTTAGAAGAAGGTGCAAGACGTGTCATAAGATGGCCACATTTTTTACAATAGACCAGTCCTGCCAGAGGGTTTTTAAGTTTCTTGCCAGATGGAATAGAAAGTTTTCTATGTAATTTTAATAATTCTTGTGCTTTATTAAAAGTTTCTTCATCTATAATAGCTTTATGCAGGCCTTGTGAAATAATACAATTATTATTTTTTATACGCTTGGTTGTAACAGAACCATTTTGTGTTAATTTTTCATATTTTATATATCCCCAGCGTATTTTCCCAGTATAAACAGGGTTGTGGAGAATATCACGTATAGATGCTGGTGACCATTTGCCGCCTGATACAGGCTTTATATTTAAATTATCCAGTATCTGGCATATTTTAGAAGTGCCAGTTTTACTCCTGCTTCCATCAGGGTTTCTTTGGCCATTTACATATAAATCAAAAACCAGGCGGATAATTTCTGCCTGTCCAGGTATAATTTCAAGGCTCCAGCCTTTATCATTTTTAAGTTTTATGCGTCTATATCCTAATGGGGCAACAGAAGCAATATATCTTCCTTCATTTGCCGCAGCTTTTCTTCCGTTTTGTATGCGGCGGTTTATAGTTTTATATTCCCTTCTGGACATAAAAAGCCCAAATTCAAAATATTCTTCGTCAAATTCATTTTCTGGGTCGTATGTTTTTAATGGTGTAATAATTTTAGTTCCAGAAAGCTGGAATGCCTGTGCTACAATGCCCTGGTCAATAGTAGCCCCTCTTGCAAGGCGTTCTATTTCCATAACAATAACTCCGTCCCATATCCCATTTTCTACTTCATGGAGAAGTTTTGTTATTTCAGGACGTGAATAAATTGTTTCACCAGATACGATTTCTTTATAAACAGCAGAAATTTCTATTCCCATTTTACCAGCAAGGGCTCTAAGGGTCTGTTCATGGCGTGCTAAAGTTTCACCTTCACCACGTGCTTCCGCATCTCTGTCAGCACGGCTTTTTCTAAGGTATAAGCAATATTTGCCATTCATTGTGGACTCCTTGTTTTAATATTACTAAAACAGTTAAATATCTAATGGATTTTATGCAGAATAAATTTCTATCTGTAAGACAGAAGATTGAGCTGTAGTGGGTGCTACAGCGTTTGATAACAAAGTAGCAGATAAAAATTTAAACAAGTAAAACCATCGGTATTTAACCACCTTAATAATAGATTCAAATAAAAATATTAATTTATAATATGCCTTTATATAAGAAATAATGATTCCAGCAAATGGCAGGTGCACAAAAATCTTGTTTCAGGCATGGCCAGTAAAGATACCCATGCAAAAATGTTATTTTCTTTCCTGTAATACTGGTAAAAACAGTTTCCAGTAATGGTTCTGTGGAATGCATGGTTTCAATAATACCTTTTTCTAAATATTCATTAATCTTTGCAGCAGAGGTAATGTTGTTTTCCAAAAAAATTATCTCACCATTTGTTAATATTATTTTAAATTTATTTAAAGAATTATATTTTCTGCATATATCTGCTGGCTTGCAGTATTCTATAATATTATCTTTATTTAATAATGCTATATTGCTACAGATGTTTTCTGCCTTATGAATATTGTGTGTTGTAAGGAAGATAATAGTTCCGCTTTTCTTTTGTTCCATCAGGATGGAATGTATTTTATTTGTTATAACAGGGCTAAGTCCGGAAACTGGTTCATCAATTATCTAAGACATAAGCTGCCAATAATGTAATATAATATTACTAAGGCATGTTTGAAAATTAAAAAGTACATAAATTTACTGGCTCTGTCAATTCCAAAGCAATTTCCAAATACGTCTTAAAGCGGTTAGAAACCGAAGAGTTTATACAAACAAAAACATTAGTTTTTAACCATTGTAGTAATAAATATAAATTATATTGAAAGGTGCAGGAATATGGTGGAAAGTGAAATAAAGGAAAGTAATGTAGTATTAGATACATATATAGGCAACTGTCATGTACAATTTTGTGATAATTATATTTTAAAAGATAAAGAAGAAGTGGAGAAACAGATTAAGGTTATAGAACAAATTATATGGGACGGGCTTCCTAAAATATAGATGTTTTATAATAAAAATAATATTATTTAATATAAAAACAGACTGGTTTTTTAATAGGATATTGTTATTTTATATAATTGAAACTTAATTTCTGTATAGGCAGGGCATTATTAACTGGACAGACTGTTATAATAGGGGATGCCACATTAATAAAGTACCATATATATAGAAAATTTTACTAAAATATTATATTGGCAGCCCCTTATTATCAGTAAGTTTTGTATTAAAGTGCTTAATCTGGATATTCTTCACAATACTCTTCTAAAAATTTTTCTGCCTGTTCTAGTGTTAATGGATTTTTTTTCATTGTTGTAAGATATTCGATAATTTTTGTATCTGGATATCCAGCTTCTAATAGAAAGGCTATTCTTCCTTTTATCATGCCCCTGGCCTCACCTATAGCTTCACCCCTGGCCTCACCTCTGGCCTCAAATGATTCCCTTATTGTCATGACCTCATCGACCTCCTTCTTTATTTTACTGGAGTATTCATAATATGGATTAAATTTTGGGTTATCAACTTGTTTAATAAATACAGATTGTAAATATTTAATTAAATTTTCTTGGGTTTCTTCATACTTAAAATCTTCTGATAGATATACCAGGTACAAATGTATTAAATCAATCACCATCTGGTAATGCACAGTCTGCCAGAACATCATAATGTGTTTCAGTCTCATTACCCTTTCCAGAATCATCAGCATTATAAACTTGCGGATTTACTTTTACATTGCTATGTGTAGTAATTAATTCTTCTATTGTTTCAAGGTTAAGCTCTTTATATTCTGGAACAATATTTTTTAAAACGGGTGCAAGGAAAACTTTTTTTGCAAATAGTTGTTTAAATTTCTGGTCATAAGTTAAACTAGATTCTTTAAATATATTATTAGTAATATCGTTGTATGTATCCATTTGTTTTATTGCAAAACCTCCTTTTTGCTGGTATTCTGGTTAATTGAATTCTAACATAAAACAGTTTTTCTTCCAATAGCTTTTTTGTTTTTGTGAAAATTTTGTATGATGACAATTTTATAAAAAATCTGTCTGGCCATCTGCTTGATATTCTTTGTCTTTTTGCATATAATTTTTACAGAAATTAAAGGATGGTGTAAATATTAATGAAACAAATATTTTTGGTAGAAGATGATTACAGCTTAATAAACCGGCTTTCTTTTGCTATAAAGAAACAGGGTTATGATATAGATATTGCCAGGACAGTCCTTGAAGCAGATAAAATGTGGGAGGATGGAAAATATGATTTAGTAATATTAGATGTATCTCTTTCAGATGGCTCTGGATTTGATTTATGTAAAAAAATACTCCAGACATCAAAAGTACCTGTTATGTTTCTTACTGCTTTGGATGAAGAAACAGATATTATGCATTATTTTGACAGGAGTGCAAGTGTTGCTGGTAAAAAGGATATTATACTTTCTGCTAATACAAAAAAACTACTTGGTGTAAATAAAGGAGACAGCATTATATTAGATACACCATCGGGAAGTTATAATTTTACAATATCAGGTTTCCGTCTGGATGACAAAAAGTGGATAAACTCCAATGGAGGTGAAGATAGTGCTATTATTACAAAAGAAAATGAAATTGCAGCATTTATTAATATAGAAGTATTCCAGGAAATCTGTAACAATGGAAATCCAGATACAATATATTATATCCAGTTAAAAAAATATAGAAATATACGAAGGGTATTTTCTGAAATTAAAGAACAATGTAAAACATCAGATAAAAATATAGAAGTAAATAAAATGCTTATGGCAACAATGGGTTTTAGTGACAGCCAGTATATAATGAATACTTATGGTATAGCAGCATGTCTGCTTTTGATGGTTTTATTAGCAGGTATTTTTATGATTTCTGGAAGTTTAAATAGTAATATTGCTGAACGTTTACAGTTTTTTGGAATGATGAGGTGTATTGGTGCAAGTAAAAAGCAAATTATGCGCCTTGTAAGGATGAAAGGATGATGATTTGTATAAAGGCAGTGAATTGCCAAAGGTTTTTGGTAATAGTAAATATATACTTTTAATTTATGACAGTGGAAATCCATTAAGAATTGGTGATAAAATATGGATAAATGGTGAAGAGTTTGAAATTGCAGGTATGCTTAAATACAGTCCGTTCAGCAATGATGGCAAAACAGGAGGGGAGATTGACATTATCTGTTCAGAGGAAACAGGTGTATGGCTTACAGGAGAGAAAAATTATGGGGTTATTGATATGCATGTGGAAAAAGATATAACAGAACCAGAGATAAATGCAATTAAAGCTATTGCAAAGGAAATAGTAAACATTTTCCAGGACAGACGTACCAGTAAAAATGGTTTATTGGCTTTATTTAAAGCTATGGTTTATGGATTTTTGTTTATTATTGCTTTAATTTCAATGTTTAACATTATAAACAGTATTTCAATGAGTGTATCTGCAAGAACCAGGCAGTATGAGGCTATGCGTGCCGTTGGAATGGAAGGCAGGCAGTTGTCCAGGATGATTTCTGCTGAAGCATACACATATGCTTTCTTTGGATGTATTTTTGGATGTGGTATAGGGCTTCCTGCCAGCAAAGTAATATATACCAGACTGGTTACAGCACATTTTGGGGAGTTATTCTATTGGACAGTGCCAGTACATGAACTTTTAGTTATACTTGTCCTGATGTTTGTATCAGTTGCCATAGCAGTGTACAGGCCATCAAAACGTATACGGAGTATGGCAGTAACAGACACAATTAATGAGTTGTAAATTTCAGGGTATTACCATTATAATGCATGGTGGTATAAATATAGTGAGCCAATGGCAGTTGCACCAATTAATAAGGTAAGGCAGGTTGTGGAGTATGCAGTTACACAGATACCCCGTGACAAGATAGATTTAGGAATACCAAATTATGGATATGACTGGCCTTTACCTTATATACAAGGGGAAACAGCTGCAACTACTATTGGAAATATTGAAGCTGTAGAAATTGCTGCTGCCAATGGTGCACAAATACAATTTGATGAAACTGCACAAAGCCCATATTTTAATTACAGGGCAGATGGAGTATGGCATGAGGTATGGTTTGAAGATGTAAGAAGCATGGATGCCAAGTTTTCCCTGCTTGAGGAGTTTGGTCTGCGTGGAGCAGGTTACTGGCAGATAATGAGGCTGTTTCTTGCTAACTGGGTGCTTTTAGAGGACCGTTTTAATATAATTAAAAGATAAAAATATACACATATATGTATTGGCTGCCTGCTTTGCAACTTAACGTTGTCCATGCAGGTGGTTTTATTTGTTTAAATTACCAGGTATTTATAATGTGGTTTTTCTACATATGTGGCTTGACAGGGAAATAATTTGTGTATACACTATAGAATAATGCTTTTTATAAAAAATACATTAGAATATATACCAGAAAGGAAGCGTAAGTTATGAATTATAAAGTTGCAGTTATACCAGGTGATGGCATTGGACCAGAAATCGTAACAGAAGCAAAGAAGGTATTAGACAAGACTGGTGAAAAGTATGGACATACTTTTGAGTACCAGGAGCTTTTAATGGGCGGCTGTTCGATAGATGCATATGGTGAGCCGCTTACGGATGAAACATTAGAGAAAGCAAGGGCAGCAGATTCGGTACTGCTTGGTGCTGTAGGCGGCGATGTTGGCAAATCCGGCTGGTATAAGCTTCCACCAGATAAAAGGCCAGAAGCAGGACTGCTTAAAATCCGTAAAGGGCTTGGTCTTTTTGCAAATATCCGTCCTGCTGTATTATTTGATGAATTAAGCGGGGCATGTCCGCTTAAAGAAGAAATCACAGGTGGCGGGTTTGACTTTGTAGTTATGAGGGAACTTACAGGCGGCCTTTATTTTGGGGAACGCAAGACAATAGAAGAGGACGGGGTTCTGAAAGCTATTGATACCCTTACATATGACGAGAATGAAATCAGGCGTATTGCAAGATGGGCATTTGATGTTGCAATGAAACGCAATAAAAAAGTGTGCAGTGTTGACAAGGCAAACGTACTTGATTCTTCAAGGCTGTGGCGTAAAGTTGTAAAGGAAGTATCAGAGGAATATCCAGAAGTAGAATTATCTGATATGCTTGTAGACAACTGTGCAATGCAGCTTGTACGTGACCCTAAACAGTTTGACGTAATACTTACAGAAAATATGTTTGGAGATATTCTTTCAGACGAGGCAAGTATGGTAACAGGTTCTATTGGTATGTTGTCATCAGCAAGCCTTGGTGCTACAAAGCTTGGCCTGTATGAGCCAAGCCATGGTTCTGCTCCTGATATTGCAGGGCAGGATAAAGCAAATCCATTAGCAACTATACTTTCCGCAGCCATGATGTTGCGTTATTCATTTGACCTTGAAAAAGAGGCAGATGCAATAGAAGCTGCTGTAAAGCAGGTACTTAAAGAAGGATACAGGACTATTGATATAATGGATGAAGGAAAGACCCTTGTTGGTACAAAACAAATGGGTGATTTAGTTGCAGGGCATATATAATAGAAATGAGGTAAAATATAAATGAAAAGTGATGCAGTTAAGAAAGGGATGCAGACAGCGCCTAACAGGTCTTTATTTAATGCACTTGGCATTACAGAAGAAGAGCTTGAAAGACCGCTTGTCGGCATAGTAAGTTCATATAATGAAATTGTACCAGGCCATATGAATATTGATAAAATTGTTGAAGCAGTTAAAACAGGTGTTTCAATGGCAGGCGGTACACCAATAGTATTTCCAGCAATCGCAGTATGTGATGGTATTGCAATGGGACATATTGGCATGAAATATTCCCTTGTAACAAGGGATTTAATAGCAGACTCAACGGAGTGTATGGCACTTGCACACCAGTTTGATGCACTTGTTATGGTTCCAAACTGTGATAAAAATGTGCCAGGGCTTCTTATGGCAGCTGCCAGGGTAAATGTACCAACAATATTTGTAAGTGGCGGGCCTATGCTTGCAGGCCATGTAAATGGTGAAAAGACAAGTCTTTCGTCAATGTTTGAGGCAGTTGGTGCCCATGCAGCAGGAAAGATGTCTGATGAAGAAGTAAATAACTATGTATGTAATGCATGTCCTACATGTGGTTCATGTTCAGGAATGTATACAGCAAACAGCATGAACTGCCTTACTGAGGCAATAGGAATGGGTCTTAGGGGTAATGGAACAATACCTGCTGTATATTCAGAAAGAATAAGGCTTGCTAAACATGCTGGCATGAAGGTTATGGAACTTTTTGAGAAAAATATCTGTCCAAAGGATATAATGACAGAAAAAGCATTTATGAATGCCCTGACTGTTGATATGGCACTTGGATGTTCTACAAATACAATGCTCCATCTTCCAGCAATTGCACATGAAGCAGGTGTAGAGATTAACCTTGACATAGCTAACCAGATTAGTGCAAAGACACCTAACCTGTGCCATCTTGCACCAGCAGGCCATCACTATATGGAAGAGCTGAATGAAGCAGGCGGCATTTATGCAGTTATGAATGAATTAAATAAAAAAGGACTTCTTTATACAGACCTTATAACAGCAACAGGAAAGACTGTGGGTGAAAATATAGAAGGTTGTGTTAATAAAAATACAGAAATTATACGCCCAGTTAGTGAACCATACAGTGAAACAGGCGGGATTGCAGTGCTACGTGGTAATATAGCACCAGACAGCTGTGTAGTAAAGCGTTCAGCAGTTGTGCCTGAAATGATGGTACATGAAGGACCAGCAAGGGTATTTGACTGTGAAGAAGATGCTATTGCAGCAATTAAAGGCGGAAAGATTGTTTCAGGTGATGTTGTGGTTATCCGTTATGAAGGGCCAAAAGGCGGGCCTGGCATGAGGGAAATGTTAAATCCTACATCAGCCATTGCAGGAATGGGGCTTGGTTCAAGCGTTGCCCTTATTACGGATGGACGCTTCTCTGGTGCTTCCAGGGGTGCTTCAATAGGGCATGTATCACCAGAGGCAGCAGTAGGCGGACCTATAGCTCTTATAGAGGAAGGGGATATTATTGCAATAGATATACCTTCAAATACAATTAATGTAAAGGTGTCTGATGATGAACTTGAAAAACGTAAGGCAGCATGGACTCCAAAAGAACCAAGAGTAAAAACAGGATATCTTGCAAGATATGCATCTATGGTAACATCAGCAGATAAAGGAGCAATCCTTAAGATGCAGATGGACTAGAGCGTTGTTCCAGGCTGTTTAATCTTGTTAATATATAAAAGAAAGGGTTGGTTACTAAAATGCAAATGACAGGTTCCCAGATTGTTATTGAATGTTTAAAGGAACAAGGTGTTGACACTATTTTTGGTTATCCGGGTGGTGCAATATTAAATATATATGATGAATTATACCGCCACCAGGATGAAATAAAACATGTGCTTGTTTCACATGAACAAGGAGCTGCACATGCTGCTGACGGATACGCCCGTGCAACAGGCAAAGTTGGTGTATGCATGGCAACAAGCGGTCCTGGTGCAACAAATCTTGTAACAGGAATTGCAACAGCATACATGGATTCAGTGCCTGTTGTAGCAATTACATGCAACGTAGGGCTTCCGCTGCTTGGCAAAGACTCCTTTCAGGAGATAGACATTGCAGGCATTACAACACCAATTACTAAATATAGTTTTATTGTTAAAGACGTAAATGCACTTGCGCCAACAATCCGGCGTGCATTTAAAATAGCACGTTCAGGAAGGCCAGGACCTGTTCTTATAGATATTGTAAAAAATGCTACAAGCGATGAAACAGATTATGTAAAGGAAGTTCCAGGACTTATTCCAAGAATGACAGACAAAATTGATGAACTGGCAGTAGAAGAAGCAATTAAAACAATACGTGCTTCAAAGAAGCCTGTAATATTTACAGGCGGAGGTGTTATTATTGCAAACGCTTCAAAAGAACTTGAAGAATTTGTCAAACGTGTTGATGCACCTGTTACAGATACCCTTATGGGAAAAGGTGCTTTCCGTGGTGATGATAATTACTATATAGGCATGCTTGGCATGCATGGTACCAAGACAGCTAATTTAAGCGTATCTGAATGTGATGTGCTTATAGTGCTTGGTTCACGTTTCTCAGACAGGGTAACAGGCAATACAGAAACATTTGCCAAAAATGCAAAAATAATCCAGATAGATGTAGATGATGCAGAAGTTAATAAAAATGTTTCTGTTGATATAAATATAACTGGTGATATTAAATCAGTGCTTGAGATATTTAATTCAAGGCTTGAACAGCTTTACCATAAAGAATGGATTGACAAAGTAATGGCACGTAAGGATGCACTTCCCCTTACATATAATAAAGAAGTGCTTACAGGTCCTTATATTATTGAAAAACTCTATGAAGTTACACAGGGTGATGCAATTATAGCGACAGAAGTAGGGCAGCACCAGATGTGGGCAGCACAGTATTATAAATACCTTAAGCCACGTACATTAATTACATCAGGCGGGCTTGGTACAATGGGATATGGACTTGGTGCAGCAATAGGGGCTAAAGCGGCATTTCCAGATAAAACGGTTGTAAATATAGCAGGTGATGGATGTTTCCGTATGAATATGAATGAAATTATAACAGCTTCAAGGAGCAGGCTGCCAGTTATTGAAATTATATTTAATAACCAGGTACTTGGAATGGTACGCCAGTGGCAGACATTGTTCTACGGAAAAAGATATTCACATACATTGTTAAATGACAACATAGATTATATAAAACTTTCAGAAGCAATGGGAGCAAAGGCATATAAGATTTCATCAAAAGAAGAAGCAGAGCCAGTACTTAGGGAAGCATTAGAAAGTGATGTCCCTGTTGTAATTGAATGTATAATACAAAGTGATGACAAAGTATTTCCAATGGTAGCCCCAGGCAAAAATATTGATGAGGCATTTGATGAAAATGATTTAAAAAAAGGTAACAATTAATTAAGTAACATATAGATATATACAAAAGGAGGCACATTAAAGTGGGCAGAGTTTATAATTTTTCAGCCGGTCCGGCGGTATTACCGGAAGAGGTATTAAAAGAGGCAGCAGCAGAAATGTTAGATTACGATGGAACAGGCATGTCGGTTATGGAGATGAGCCACCGTTCCAAGGCATATGACAATATAATTAAAACTGCTGAAAAAGATTTAAGGGAGTTAATGGGAATACCAGATAACTATAAAGTCCTGTTCCTGCAAGGCGGGGCTTCACAGCAGTTTGCAATGATACCTATGAACCTTATGAAAAACAAAGTTGCTGACTATATTATTACAGGACAATGGGCGAAAAAGGCATGGCAGGAAGCAAGCAAATATGGTAAGGCAAATAAAATTGCTTCATCAGAAGACAAGACATTCTCATATATTCCTGACTGTTCAGACCTGCCAGTTTCTGAAGATGCGGATTATGTATATATTTGTGAAAATAATACAATTTATGGCACAAAGTATAAGAAACTTCCAGATACAAAGGGCAAGACACTTGTAGCAGATGTTTCTTCATGCTTTTTATCAGAGCCTGTAGATGTATCAAAATATGGCATAATTTATGGTGGTGTCCAGAAGAATATCGGGCCAGCAGGTGTTGTAATCGTTATTATACGTGAAGACCTGGTTACAGAAGACGTACTTCCAGGAACACCAACAATGTTACAGTATAAAACACATGCTGATAATGATTCGTTATATAATACACCTCCTGCTTATGGGATATATATCTGTGGAAAAGTATTTAAGTGGATTAAAAACATGGGCGGACTTGAGGTTATGAAACAGAAAAATGAAGAAAAAGCAAAAATACTTTATGATTTCCTTGACCAGAGCAAGCTTTTCAAAGGAACAGTTGTAAAAGAAGACCGTTCACTTATGAATGTCCCATTTGTGACAGGCAATGAGGAACTTGATGCAAAGTTTGTTAAAGAGGCATCAGCAGAGGGATTAGTAAACCTTAAAGGCCACCGTACAGTAGGCGGCATGAGGGCAAGTATTTACAATGCTATGCCAAAAGAAGGCGTAGAGAAGCTTGTAAGCTTTATGAAGAAGTTTGAGGAGGAAAATGCATAATGTTTAAATATACATGTTTAAATCCTATAGCAGCTATAGGGCTTAATAATTTTACAGATGGATATGAGAAGACAGATAATTTTGCAGATGCACAAGCTGTACTTGTAAGAAGTGCTTCAATGCATGATTCAGAACTTTCAGACAACCTGCTTGCAGTTGCAAGGGCAGGTGCTGGATACAATAATATCCCTGTTGATAAATGCGCAGACAAAGGCATTGTAGTTTTCAATACACCAGGTGCCAATGCCAATGGTGTAAAAGAACTTTTTGTTGCAGGCATGCTTCTTGCAGCACGTGATATTAATGGTGGTATTGAATGGGTTAAAGAAAATAAAGACAATCCAAATATCAGTAAGGATATGGAAAAGGCAAAAAAACAGTTTGCAGGTACAGAGCTTATGGGCAAGAAGATTGGTGTAATTGGTCTTGGTGCAATAGGTGTGCTTGTTGCCAATGTTGCTAACCGCATGAAGATGGAAGTATATGGCGTAGACCCATATCTTTCAGTAAAAAATGCACTTTCACTTTCAAGGGATGTAAATATTGTTAAAACATATGACGAGATTTATAGTGAATGTGACTATATAACAATACATGTACCACTGCTTGATGATACAAAGGGAATGATAAATAAAGAAGCATTCAGTAAAATGAAAGATGGAGTAGTTATCCTTAACATGGCAAGGGACACTCTTGTAAATGACGAGGATATGAAAGAAGCCCTGGAAACTGGAAAAGTAGCAAAATATGTTACTGATTTCCCTAACCCTGCTGTAGCTAGTATGCCAAATGTAATTGCTACACCTCATCTTGGTGCTTCAACAGAGGAGTCCGAAGATAACTGTGCAGTTATGGCAGTTGACCAGATACGTAATTTCCTTGAAAATGGAAATATAGTTAATTCTGTAAATTTCCCTGCATGTGACGCAGGCGAATGCAATGCAAAAGGGAGGATTACAGTAGCACATAAAAATGTACCTGGAATGTTAAACCGCCTTACTAATGTATTTGAGGGCGTAAATATAGCACATATGACAAATAAGAGTAAAGGCAATTATTCATATTGTGTATTTGATATAGATTCAGAAAGTACACAGGAGATGGCAGATAAATTAAACAGTATTGATGGTGTTTTAAAGGCACGTATAGTAAAATAGGCAGGCAGTATTTAAATAATGGTATAATAAAGACAGCCAGTATACTGGCTGTTTTTTTGTAGTATTTATTGTAATAATATGTTATAATATTAATCAACCAGATTAGGACAACGTAGGGATAGTCTGGTGGTTGTTCTTTCCGGAAACGGAAAGGAGATACATATGGATACTTTAGAAGTTTTAACATTACTTTTAGTTGTATTTGCAGTTTTATCTTATATTGACAACCACCGCAAATAAAATGGCTATCTCCTACGCCAATAGGGGATAGCCTGCTGTTTAATTATTTAATTAAGTTTCTGGTGACAATCACTGGACCTGCAGAATCCTTTGATTGTTTCTAATCTGATTATAAATTATATCTTGCTTGTTTGCAAGTGTTAGTTTAGGGAATGGGGATATTTTTTATCCCCATTTTTGTATCCGAGCCTGCTTTTTCATTTTTTTGTCCTTTTCTTGCATAGATGGAGCATTAATGATATACTATAACACATAGTGTGCAGGCAGTTACCGGGACTTCTGAAAAATCCATCTGCCAAGGTGGCGTTTTCAGTTGTTTCGGAAGGCCTGCCAGTAGAATAAATCCTGGCTTAAATGCCAGCACCGGGTTATAAACCCAGAAGGGAGAGATAATGGCATATAAATCATATTCCATGGAACTTGCAGGCAGGACTTTGACAGTAGATATTGGAAGGGTTGCAAAGCAGGCAAATGGTGCAGCACTTATGCATTATGGTGAAACTACAGTGCTTTGTACTGCTACAGCATCAGACAAACCAAGGGAGGGCATAGATTTCTTCCCTCTTTCAGTAGAATTTGAGGAGAAAATGTACGCTGTTGGTAAAATACCAGGCGGTTTTAATAAACGTGAGGGTAAAGCATCAGAAAATTCAGTGCTTACAGCACGTGTTATAGACAGGCCTATGCGTCCGCTTTTTCCAAAAGATTACCGTAATGACTGCACATTGAACAATCTTGTGCTTTCAGTAGACCCAGAATGCCGTCCAGAACTTGTTGCAATGATTGGTTCAGCTATAGCAACAAGTATTTCAGATATTCCGTTCTGTGGGCCATGTGCAACTACACAGCTTGGAATGGTTGATGGGGAGTTTATTGTAAACCCTGGACAGGAAGTATGGGATAATGGGCAATTAAGGCTTACTGTTGCTTCAACCAGTGAAAAGGTTATTATGATTGAAGCAGGTGCAGATGAAATCCCAGAAGATAAGATGCTTGAGGCAATATATCTTTGCCATGGAATAAACCAGACAATTATTGGATTTACAAATAAAATAGTAGAAGAAGCAGGCAAGCCAAAACATGAGTATACAAGCTGTGCAATTCCAGATGAAATGTTCACTGCAATTAAAGAAATTGTACCACCAGAAGAAATGGAAACAGCAGTATTTTCAGATGATAAGCAGGTACGTGAGGAGAATATACGCCAGGTTACAGAGAAGCTTGAAGAAGCCTTTGCTGATAATGAAGAATGGCTTGCAATCCTTGGTGAAGCAATTTACCAGTACCAGAAGAAGACAGTACGTAAAATGATACTGAAAGACCATAAAAGACCTGACGGACGCCAGATTACAGAGATAAGGCCGCTTGCAGCAGAAGTTGACCTTATACCAAGAGTGCATGGTTCAGCAATGTTTACACGTGGACAGACACAGATTTGTACAATTACAACACTTGCACCACTTTCTGAAAAACAGAAAGTAGATGGGCTTGATGCTTTTACAACAGAAAAGCGCTATATGCACCATTACAATTTCCCATCATACTCTGTAGGTGAGACAAAGCCAAGCCGTGGACCAGGAAGGCGTGAAATAGGACATGGTTCATTAGCAGAGAAAGCACTTGTGCCAGTCCTTCCAAGTGAAGAGGAGTTCCCATATACAATACGTACAGTATCAGAAACATTTGAATCTAATGGTTCAACATCACAGGCAAGTATCTGTGCATCAACAATGTCACTTATGGCAGCAGGCGTGCCAATTACAAAACCAGTTGCAGGTATTTCATGTGGTCTTGTGACAGGTGATACGGATGATGACTATATTGTGCTTACAGATATCCAGGGGCTTGAAGATTTCTTTGGAGATATGGATTTCAAAGTAGCTGGTACAAAGGACGGCATTACAGCAATACAGATGGATATTAAAATTCATGGTCTTACAAAACCTATTGTAGAAGAAGCTATAAGACGTACACGTGAAGCAAGGATGTATATTCTTGATAATGTTATGCTTCCTGCAATTAGTGAACCACGTAAGAATGTAGGTAAATATGCGCCTAAGATTATCCAGATGCAGATTGACCCTGTAAAGATAGGTGATGTAGTAGGACAGCGTGGCAAAACAATTAATGCACTTATTGAGCGTACAGGAGTAAGAATTGATATTACAGATGAAGGAATGGTTTCAATTTGTGGTGAAGATGAGGCAATGATGGCAGAAGCCAGAAGGCTTATTGAAATAATTGTTACAGATTTCTTTGAAGGACAAGTCCTTGAAGGTGAAGTTATAAATATTAAAGAATTTGGTGCATTTCTTGAATTTGCCCCAGGTAAAGAAGGAATGGTCCATATTTCTAAAATAGCAAGGGAGAGGATAAATCATGTTGAAGATGTCCTTACACTTGGTGACAGAGTTAAAGTAGTATGCCTTGGCAAGGATAAAATGGGCAGGGTAAGCTTTAGTATAAAAGATGTAAAGTAAACTAGGTATGGATACTAAAAATATAGCAAAAACAGGTATGCTAGTGGCTGTGGCATTTGTGTTAAGTTATGTAGAATCAATGCTTCCATTGAATTTTGGTGTACCTGGCATTAAAGTTGGTTTATCTAATATAGTAGTGTTGTTTTCTATATTTAATTTAAACCCGCTTACAGCATTTTGCATAGCTATTGTGCGGATAGTATTAAGTGGTATTACTTTTGGAAGCCTGTCAGGCCTGCTTTACAGCTTGTCTGGTGGTATTTTAAGTTTTATTGTAATGCTGTTGCTAAAGAAAACAAAGAAGTTTTCTGTATATGGAGTAAGTGTAGCAGGCGGGGTGTCCCATAATATAGGACAGATACTTGTTGCTATAGTTGTTCTTAATAATAAGCTTATAATGTATTATCTTCCATTCCTGTTGATAGCAGGGGTAGTGGCTGGAATAGCTACAGGGATGCTTGGAGGTATACTTATAAAGAGGTTCAGGGAATGAATTGAAGTATAAAAAGTATTGGCTCTGGCAGTTCCAAATGTTTACCAATAGCAGCACGCTTCCGCTTGGATGCAATGTCATTTAGTTAAGCAAACCATCCATATTATTTATGTTTTTTACAGAATTTTTTGCGCCAGCAATAAAAATATTGTATAGTATATTACAGATATTAACTGGTTCTGTAAAGGAAACTTACTGCCAGGTGCTCTTTGCTAAGGAATGTTACTTGCTTCTGTGTATCCTGTGGTAAATCTCCGGGTGGGAAATAATTTTTAACAGCCGTTTTTGTACAGATATAGAAAATTTCATTATAAATACCTCCTGGTATATAAGTTACAACAAAAAGGTATTTAATACAATTTTTCCCAGATATTTCTTCAAAATAAGTTCATTGTTTTTAGAATTTTCCCTAACTAAATGACATTGCGCTACATCAAGCCACGCAGTGGCACATAAATTCCATGTGCACCAAAGGAAACTTACGTTTCTCCTGATACACATGGAATTAAATGCCAGTGGGCTTAAAGTACCCCTTTAATAGAATAATCCGGGGGAACATAGAAACCTTGCGTACATTACAAACACAAGATAACCAGAAATTATCCTGTATACAGTTTATTGTACAGGAATTTATAAAACGGGCGTGGCCAAAAACCTTGCATAACTTGTAAATCCCTGCTGTTTAATGTAATATATTATTTATATAGAAGTTATATAATTGGAAGGAGAGTTATTATGTCTCTTTTAGGAGCATGGGTCTATAATATACTATCCGTTCTGTTCATGTTTATATTTATCCTTTTAATTGCAAAATTTTTCTTGGGATGGAATATTATAAAATTTAGGAAAAAAGACTATATAATTTTTTCTTGTGCAGTTTTAAACATTATTTTTCTTGCTTTAATGTGTGCTTTTTTTTATACTGCTGGACTTTTCAAGAAGCCTTTTTATATATTTGAAATAATAACTGATTATTTAACAACAATAAATATAACTCTTTTCATGCAATCAATATTTAAAAAAGGGTGGTTAAAGTCATGGGTTGCAACAATATTCCTTTGTATGTTATTTAATTTTTCAGAGTATATTATTCTTATATTCCTTCCAGGATTCCAGTTCCATATTGCCATCCTGCATGAGTTCCTGCTTTATATTTTATATAGCTTTCTGGTTACGCCATTAATAGAAATTATTTTAATTTTAATACTTTCTAAAACAGAAGCAGGCAGAATAAGCAGACACTGGATTAACAACTATAACAGCAGTCCGAAGAAAAATATACTTTTAAGCCTGTATCCAGCAACAAAATATATTGCAAATACAATTAATTCAGAAAATTTAATAATAAATAAATATTCTGCTTCTACTATCATAACTATTTTAATTATAAACATCATACTTGCTTATATGGAAATTACTGAGATACAAAAACAAAAACTTGAAGCACAGCAAATCAATATACAGCAACAAAATATTTATATAAAAAACCTTGAAGAAATACAGCTTGAAATCCACAGGTTCAGGCATGACTATAAAAATATGATGTCAGGAATGTATCTTTCAGCGAAAGAAGGGGATATCAAAGCAGTACAGAATTTTATCCAGGATATGACATCAGACTTTGAACACCAGGCTGGCAGCCAGATACATAAATTTACACAGCTTGGAAATATACATATCATGGAGCTTAAGGGGCTGCTGCTTAATAAAATGGAGCTTATGAAGTCAAAACATATAAAATGTGAACTTGAAGTACTCCGCCCGCTTCTGTATACCACACTCCACGGAACAGATTTGTGCAGGTGCTTTGGAATACTTATAGATAATGCAATAGATGAAGTATGTGGAAAACAAAATGCATATGTAAATATTATGATTAGCCGCCAGGAAGGATTTACAACATTCAGAGTTAAAAATACACTTTATTCAGAAATTGACTTTCATAAAATCTGGTTTGAGGGTTATTCTACGAAAGGAGAAGGCAGAGGTACAGGGCTCGCAAATGACAAGAAAATCCTTGAACGCTATGATAATGTTTTTCCACATACATCTGTACAGAACGGATATTTTATACAAGAACTAAAAATCCAGGAATAAGGAGGTCCGGTTATGCTTCCAGTATATATATGTGAAGATGATTATGAAATATTGTGTATCCAGAAAGAATATATTGAGAAACAGATTTTAATTAATGGATATGATATGAAAATTGTGGTATGCAGCAGGCATCCAGAAGAAATTATAGAAACAGCAACAAGTTCCACACAAAGAGGCATTTATTTTTTAGATATAGAATTAAAGGATGAACCAATGGACGGGTTCGGGCTTGGCAGTAAAATACGTGAAACTGACCCAAGAGGTTTTATTATCTATATTACAGCATTTGGAGAATTAGCATTTGAAACTTTCCGTTACCATCTTGAGGCAATGGATTATATTATTAAAGATGATATGGAAAAAATGCTTGATGGCATAAAACAGGCACTTGAAACAATTACAAAACGTATGTGCATGGAAAAAGGCGGGGAACAAAAGAAATTCTTTACTTTCAAAGCAATGGATGTTATTAAGCATATCCCAATAGATGAAATAATGTTTTTTGAAACATCAGGACGTACACACAGGATAGAACTCCATGCCCTTAATGACAGGTTAGACTTTATTGGAAGTATGCAGGAACTTGAAGAACAGCTTGGAGAACAGTTTATAAGAGTACACAGAGGATACCTGGTCAATCTATGCCATATTGGGGAACTAGATTTAAAACATAAAGAAATACATATGAGCAATGGGGAGAAATGCTTTTTCTCCCGGAATGCAAAAAAACTTCTTTTAAGCAAGATATAGATTTTGTACTTTCCAGGCAGCAGGAAATACCATCCAGGCAGATTTTAACACCTATAAACAGCATGGTAGTAAAATAATTCCATAAAAATATTAAGAAAGAAGGAGATTTTTATGGAACAAAAAATTTTACTTAAACTGTCGCATATTTCTAAACGTTATAAAACTGAACTTGCATTAAAAGATATCAGTATAACGCTTCATAAGGGGGAAATACTTGGTTTTCTTGGGCCTTCTGGTGCCGGCAAGACCACTGTTATTAAAATTATTACAGGACAACTGTACCAGACATCTGGCGAAGCCATGATTTTAGGTACAAATTCTGCTAATATTAATGCTTCAATTTATGAAAATATTGGTGTAGTTTCAGATAACAGCGGTCTTTATGACAAAATGACTGTATGGCAGAACCTGGCTGTATTTGCAAAAATACTGAATGTCCCATCTGGCAGGATTAAAGAAGTCTTAAAACAGACAGGACTGTCAGAACACAGCAAAAAACAAGCTGGAAAACTTTCTAAAGGGCAGGCACAGCGTCTTGTTCTTGCAAGGGCTGTACTCCACAAACCAAGAATTTTGTTCCTTGATGAACCTACAAGTGGGCTTGACCCTTCAACTGCACTTGAAATCCATAAAATGCTACTGGATTTAAAAGAAGAAGGGATGGCAATATTTTTAACAACCCACAATATGGATGAAGCTACAAAACTTTGTGACAGGGTTGCACTTCTATATGATGGAAATATTGTGGAAATTGGCACACCAAAGGAACTTTGCCTGAAGTATAACCATAATAAAAAATATAAAATACTCTTAGAAGATAATAAAGAAATTTTATTAGAACAAACCCCCGAAAATGCAGATAAGATTTCTGGATGGATGAAACAAAATCTAATCCAGTGTATACATTCATGTGAACCAACACTAGAAAACGTGTTTCTGCAAGTAACAGGAAAACCTATAGATGCATAAAGGAGGGAATTATTATGGAAAATATAAGAAAATTTGCTGCTGTAGCACAGATTAAATGGCTTTGCATAAGCAAAAACACTACACTTATGTCAGGCATTGTAATAACAATATTAATGGTATTTGGATATAAGATTTTATATGGGTTAAACTCAGGAGGACATCTGAGCCCTGTTATGCTTTCACTTCTGTTAAACCTTGGTATTTCCATGAATATCTGTATAGATGGTTTTCTTATGGTAGGTACAGAGGTCGCAGAAGAAAAGGAAAAACATACATTACGTGTACTTATGACATCCTCTGTAACAGGAATACAATATTTTCTTGGAAGCATTATTTACCCATTTATTATTACAATAGTTTTAAACTTTGCCATACTTTTTATAAGTGGTATCCCTATGGAACAGGTATCTTTGCCTTTATTCCTTGTTGTTAATATTATTGCATCATTAACAAGCTGCATAATTGGAATGATTGTTGGCATATGTGCAAAAAACCAGATGAGTGCAAATTTAATTTCATATCCTTTTATAATGGTATTTATGATGCTGCCATTGCTTGGAGGAATATCAGAATTTCTGCATAAACTTTCAGGTTTTGTATTTACAGGTGTAATTACGGATATGGCAGAATGTTTTGCTAATGGGGAGGAATATATATTAAAGCCTCTTGCTTTTGTTGTACTGGCTGGTGAACTTGTTATAAGTTTACTTGTTTTTCTGCTTTTATACAAAAGAAACGGTTACGAAAAAGATTAAATTGCTGCCTTATCTAGGGAGAAAAGAATGGTAATATAAAATGAAAGAATATTTTAACCTTATCAAATAAGCCCTTTAAAATACACGCTTCTTAAGCGGTGGATAGGGACTTACTTGTTTCAGTGGGAGTACAAGCTAAAAAGAAACTGCTTCTTGGCAATAATATAGCATTATGGGATGTTATTGCCAGTTGCAGTATTAAAGATTCAAGTGACTCATCAATTAAAGATGTAGTTGCCAATAACCTTGTGCAATGTATAGCCTGGACAGTTCTTTCCTTAAAAAAACATACAAAGGACACCAGCTGGTTGCATGTGATGGTTCAGATATAAGCCTTCCAATGGAACAGGGCAAAGGCTGGGATTATGTCTGCCATAAAAGGGAAAACCAGAAAGAATATTTCCAGATGCACACCAGTGCCATGTATGACCTTGTAAACCGAAGGTATTTTGAAGAATTACTGATAAGCAAAGAACTCTCCTGGTCTATCCAGGACGCCGCTACAAACGTAACCTGAAAGCGCACCTGGCAGTAAGTTTCCTTTACAGGACCTGTTAATATTTGTAATATACTATACAATATTTTTATTGCTGGCGCAAGAAATTCTGTAAAAAACATAAATAATATGGATGGTTTCCTTAACTAAATGACATTCTGTTTTTTTAAAAAGTATTTTTCATATCAAAATTTTGTCCTGGAATGTTTGCTGCATCTGCACTTTTAAAGTTCTTTGCATATGGGTTTTCTTCATTATACTTAATCTGGGTTGTTGTTTCTCCTCCAGATACATAATTTCTTCCACATTCAGGACATATAGAGGTCTTAATGCGTACACTTGCCTGCATTACTTCACCATTATTATTAGCAGCTTTTTTATATGCATTGTTTACATGTTCCTGTTCATGTGACCTGACCGCAGAAGCAGCTGCTTGTGGGGAAATATGTGATGGTGATTTGAATGAAACCATTTCATCAGAACCATCTTTGTATTTTCTGTTTTCACATGTTTCACATTCAATTTTTCCTGAGCGTGCCATTTGCTTGATAGATGCTTTGTTATATCCCTCATTTTTGGCTTGTTCAACTGTGCGTGGAACAGATTTTGGAATATTAAAATCTTTGTTGGATTCATTTATTCTCATAAATTACCTCTTTTCTGTGCTGGATAATATGTATACATTGTTTATGGATACAGCACGGCCATAAACTGTTATAAGATGATGAAGTTTATACAATATATTATAGACAAGAAAATTGGGATTTGCAACTATTTCAATAACAGGGATTTTTATTTTTTTAATTATACAATTTTATAATTTGCAATATATTTTTTGTATATTAAAAATAAACACAGACTTATATATATTTTTTAAAATCAAGAAGAATATAGGCTGGTATAATTAAAAAAATAAAGAAAATAAAATTTTATTAAACTATTGTACTATGTATGGTGTAATAAGTAGTAATATTTTAATATAAAAAAGCACACCAGATAATAAATATCTAGTGTGCCCATGGTTAAAAATTAGTTAACTCTGATCCAGTCACCAATCCACATGCCTTTACTATAGTTATAAAGACGTTTATATTTTTTACCATCTTCTGTTATTTTGTATACATACCTGATGTCATCTGAAAGTGGCATAATACTTTCCTCAGAATTACTAATAACTGTTGGTTTCTGCGTTGTTGTGTTTGCATATACATGTGTACTACATGGTACAACAGTGCATGCCAGTGTTAAAGCTGCAAGACATGAAACAATAAGTTTACTCTTTTTCATTTTTTAGTGCCTCCTCTAAAGATAAATATATTTTACAGTCCTCTGGATAGTATTCCAGAGAATTGACCGTTTCAAAGAATTCTCCTTTAAAGTAAATATCATATGTATTATCTTTATTTTGAATAATAAATGTATTTTCAGGTGTTATAGAATATTCTCCCTTTGACATATGTTCTGGATACATATAACTGCCTTCAAAAATAAAGAGATAAGACAATATACAAAGAGTGCATGCGGATGCAAGTAAAAAACCACATAATGCTTTATTATTTTTTTCTTCCTCTTGTGTAATATAAGCAAAACGTTTTTTTAGTTCAGAAGAATTTATTGGAATAAGCATAACCCTTGATAATAATTGCATATTCTTTTTAATTTTTAAATTATATTTTGCTATTTTAAGCAGACAATCCAGATAATCTTGAGCTTGTTTTGCGTCTTCAGAGATTATGGATAAATCAATTCGCAATTCCAAAAACATATTAATACGTCTTTTTAAGAAAATACACAGTGGATTCCACCAGTAAAAATAACACTTAATTTGTACAATAAATTTATATATTAAATCATGGTTAATTATATGCGTTATCTCATGTCTGAACACAAGCATAGTTTCTTCATTACTTAAGGTTAATTTATTTGGTATTACTATGTAATAATGGGAATGATGCCGTATTACTGATGGAATCTGCGGAAATGGCAGTTTTATAACAGAAATTTTTTTCTTAAGTTCCTCATTTTTACATATAGTATCAATAATATGTACATATTCTGGACGTTTTGTCACATCAGCACCATAAGTAGAAAAGAACACATAGGTTTTATGGTTAATATAGATATAGTGGAATAGTAGTATTAAAAATCCAATTATCCATACTACTGTAAAAATATGCCATATTGAAATTGTTCTTCCAAAGAATGGTATCTGTATACGTGGATGGCATATAAAAACTATTGCTTTGGAAAGACGTTCAGGAAAATATATATTTTGTGTAATATTATTCAGCTCAAATGGCATTAGCATACGTAAGGTAATAAGTACACCAAATATACCAAGCAGTGGAAGACCAAACTTATATAGTATAGACCTGTTTAAAAAAATAACAGATAAAATTACTATAAGTAAGTTACTGGTTAATACTGCCATAATTACACTGGAAAGGCTGAAATTTAACATAAAATACCTCCGTGGGATTTTAAAAATAAACCCCTAAGCCCCACTTTAAAATTATCTTTGTATCTTAATGTCTTGTTTTCTTATAGTTGTGTACCAGTTCTTCTATATCTGAGAGGTCCTGGTCTATTCTTGCAGTATCTTCTTCTGTATCCAGGAGTGCAGAAAGAATAGATACTTTGGAAATTTTCTTTCTTAATGACTGGTATTCTGACGTCATTTTATGCAATAAGAAATCTTCCTGTGAAATAATTGGCTTGTAGCTTCTTGTGAGTACAGTGCCACTATATACAATTTCAGCTATTTCCACTAATTTGTTTTTTAAAAGCTTTCTAAGTACAGCTTGTACAGTGTTCATTGTGAGTTCAGGACCAGCTTTTACAATCTGGGCTGCTGTCTTTGGGTCATCACTTTCCCACAATATATTTAAAACATCTAAATCACGTTTTGTAAGACTTATATTTATTGGTGGTTTCTGCTTCATAATTAAGTTCTCCTTTAATCTTATTATTATATTAACCAGGATAATATGCCTGGCTTTATTTTATGTGCTATTATCTATGTATTATATATTGTAGTTGTAGAAAAGTCAATTAATATTTTATTATTTTAAAAACATTGATTTACAGACTACACCCGGAATTATATAATAATTTTGTAATCAATTTACAGGATGTAATTATAAAGCAGATAAAAGTTTTTAATACAGTGCATGTATAATATAGAAAGGTTTGTTATATTT
>VSNJ01000259.1 GCA_009774235.1 Lachnospiraceae bacterium | reverse complement strand
GGTGCTTTATACCGTTTTGACTATGTACCAGCAATAAATAATGGTAATAATATTATTATAGTAAATATATTTTTGGCTATAATGATAGTTATAGTTATAACAATTTTTGTATTTTTAAGGCAAAAAATACTGCTTCCATTTGAACGGTTAAAAGATGTGCCATATGAGCTTTCAAGAGGGAATCTTATTATACCTGTCCATGAAAATAAAAACCGCTATTTTGGAAAGTTTTTATGGGGAATTGATTTGCTGCGTGAAAATATAGAACAGCAGAAACAGCGTGAATTAAAACTGCAGAAAGATAAAAATACATTGCTATTGTCTATATCACATGATATAAAAACACCATTATCTGCTATTAAATTATATTCAAAAGCATTTTTAACAAACCTTTATCCTGACAGGGAGAAGCAATATGAAATTATAGAAAAAATAAATAATAAAGCTGACGAAATAGAAGGTTTTGTTTCACAGCTTGCCAAAGCTTCAAGTGAAGAATATTTAAGCCTTGATGTAAATGCAGGTGAATTTTTCCTGTCAGATATTATAAATAATATTTCAGGATATTACAATGAGAAGCTTAGGCTGGTTAATACAAAATTTGATATAGGGAAATATTCTGACTGCCTGGTTTCTGGTGATATTGACAGAGGTACAGAGGTTTTGCAGAATATAATTGAAAATGCTATAAAATATGGTGACGGGTACAGTATAAGTATAGATATACAGGAAGAGGAGGACAGTATACTTATTGCGGTAAAAAACAGCGGGTGTACACTTCCAGAAACAGAATACCCACATATCTTTGATAGTTTCTGGCGTGGTTCAAATGCAGGAAATAATAAAGGCAGTGGTTTAGGGCTTTATATATGCCGCCAGATTATGTATAAAATGAATGGCGGGATTTTTGCAGAAATAGTTAATGGTTTTATGATAATTACTGTTATATTTCCAAAGGTATAAAAATTAATGGCACTGGTTTTAAAATTATACTGGTTTTATTGTAAATATAAAATGTGCAAAACTTTTATAACCTGGTAAAGTTTTGCACATTTATGTTATTAAATAATATAAAAATTGTTGCCAGCCTGGATGTTTTTAATATTCCAGAAAGAAGAAGGTGTACTGGCAGCCGCTTTTTACAGATGGAGTACCCTTTCTTTTATTTCCTGTGTACGTCCCTGGTTCCAGAACTGTGTGCCGATATAGCCACAAGTACGGCGTGCAACATTCATTTTATTCTGGTCTGAATTGCCACAGTTTGGACATTCCCATACCAGCTTGCCATGGATATCTGTAACTATTTCAATCTGGCCTGTGTACCCGCATTCCTGGCAGTAGTCACTTTTGGTATTAAGTTCTGCATACATAATATTATTATAAATATATTTCATTAATTCAAGTACAGCATCAATGTTATTTTCCATATTAGGTACTTCAACATAGCTTATTGCCCCGCCTGGTGAAAGGCGCTGGAACTGTGCTTCAAACTTAAGTTTTTCAAATGCGTTAATTTCTTCTGTTACATGTACATGGTAGCTGTTAGTTATATAATTCTTATCTGTAACTCCTTTTATAATTCCAAAGCGTTTCTGGAGGCATTTGGAGAATTTATATGTAGTTGATTCAAGTGGTGTACCATATAAGCTGAAATCAATATTTTCTTCTTCACGCCATTTTGCACAGAAATCATTAAGACGTTGCATTACTTCTAATGCAAATGGGGTAGAACCAGGATGTGTATGTGATTTGCCTGTCATATAACGTGTACATTCACAAAGCCCTGCGTAACCAAGTGACAAGGTTGAATAACCATTGTACAGGAGAGGGTCAATCTTTTCACCTTTTTTCAGGCGGGCAAGTGCACCATACTGCCATAAAATAGGGGCAACATCAGATGGAGTGCCTTTAAGCCTGTTATGCCTGCACATAAGTGCACGTTTACAGAGAACCATGCGTTCGTTAAATATTTCCCAGAATTTATCAATGTCACCTTCTGATGAACAAGCAATATCAACAAGGTTTACAGTTACAACACCCTGGTTAAACCTTCCATAGAATTTAGGTTTGTTATTTTCATCATGGTAAACAGTCAGGAAGGAGCGGCATCCCATACATGTATAGCAGTTGCCATCTTTAAGCTGTTTCATTATTTTTTCAGAAATATAATCTGGAACCATGCGTTTTGCAGTGCATTTTGCAGCAAGTTTTGTTAAATACCAATATTTTGAGCCCTCGCGTATATTATCTTCTTCAAGTACATATATAAGTTTTGGAAATGCAGGAGTAATATAAACACCTTTCTCATTTTTTACGCCAAGTATACGCTGGCGCAGTATTTCTTCTGTAATCATGGCAAGGTCTTCACGCAGCCTGCCTTCAGGGACTTCATTAAGGTACATAAACACAGTTACAAAAGGAGCCTGTCCGTTAGTAGTCATAAGTGTTATTACCTGGTACTGTATCATCTGTACTCCTCGTTTTATCTCATCTTTAACCCGTAGTTCAGCAACCTGGTTTATCTGTTCTTCAGTACAGTCTATTCCAGATTTTTTAAATTCCTCTGCAACCTGCCTGCGGAATTTCAGGCGGCTTACATTTACAAATGGTGCAAGGTGGGCAAGTGAAATGCTTTGTCCGCCATATTGTGAACTTGCAATCTGTGCTATGCTCTGTGTGGCAATATTACATGCTGTTGAAAAGCTTTTAGGTGTGTCTATCATAGTTTCGCTTATAACAGTCCCGTTCTGTAGCATATCTTCAAGGTTGACAAGGCAGCAGTTGTGCATGTGCTGTGCAAAATAATCGGAGTCGTGGAAATGTATAATTCCTTGTTCATGTGCCTGTGTAATATCTTCTGGAAGAAGAAACCTTTTGGTAATATCTTTACTGACCTCACCTGCCATATAATCACGTTGTACACTGTTGACAGCAGGGTTTTTATTGGAATTTTCTTGTAGTACTTCTTCATTCTGGCATTCAAGCAGGCTCATAATCTGCTTATCTGTAGAATTTGACTTACGCACAAGTGCCCTTGTATAACGGTAGGTAATATATTTACGTGCTACTGCAAATGCACGCTTATTCATTATCTGGTCTTCAACAAGGTCCTGGATTTCTTCAACATTGGGCGCCCTGTTCATATCAGCACATATTTGTGTTACATTGCCTGCAATTTCTTCTACTTGTTCTTCAGACATGCGGTTAATAGTTTCAACTTCTTTATTAGCTTTGCTTACAGCTGCAATAATTTTGTCTATGTTAAATGTTTCTTCCGTACCGCTGCGTTTAATTATTTTCATAATAAATCATCCTTTCGATATATAAAAATCTTAATACCGTTTTTGCCGGCTTACCAATCCATGAAAAGTACAGAAACAGGATTTTCATGGATTAGGGATATGGTATATACTACCATATATTGTTTTGATTTGCAAT
>VSNJ01000258.1 GCA_009774235.1 Lachnospiraceae bacterium | reverse complement strand
CTTTAATACTATTTATAAAATCGTATCTTTCTGAATGGCCAAACCCAATAAATGAAAAATCATATTTTATATCTTTTACCTTTTCATCATATAAATCATCAACATAAAACAAAGGTAAAAAACGCAATCTTTTATCCACTTTTAAATCTAAAAAGTCAAATGTATAAATTCTGTCAAAACAATCAAATGTTTCCATTACACGTGGATATACTTCTATAGAATCCCATACATATAAAATTTTAACCGTATTTTTAAATATGACAGAAAGTTTTTTTATAAATCCAGATGGAAAAACAGCGGAATTAATTATAAAAATATAATCAAATTTTTTCCCACTAATATCTTTAATAATACAGTCAAAATAATTCTTCTTTAAAAATTCTAACCTTTCAAGCAATTTTACTTTCATAAAGTCACTTGTAGGCGCTGAACAATAATACGTAACTTTTGCACCATACTTTTTCAATGTTTCAACTATTTTCTCTGGATATTGGTAAAATGGCCATGAAAAGAATAATACATTTTTGTTTTTTAAAAACTTATTCATATTTATGCTCCCATGATGAAAGATTTAATTTATAATTTTTTCTATCTTACTACTATCTCCCCATATAGCTTTTGAATCATATGGTCTATCTGGGAATGCACCATACTTAAGTTTAATATTATAATTGTTTTCTTTAATAAAACGCTCTACCCTGTCAGCCAGTTTTTCAGGTCTTCCAGAGCAAATATTGATTATCCCTTGTTCATGTTTCTGTCCAATAACCGCTGCTACCTGTTTACAAAAAGCTGAATATTCAATAAAATCATACTGGTTCTGTCCAAGAGTAAAAGGAAACTCCTTCTTACCTTCGTACACAGCTGCTATAATTTTTGAAAAAATCGAATTGCCATATGGGGAATCACTTACAATATAGTATCCACGCATCCATTGGAATACAATATTTTTTTGTTTACATAACATCTCTGTTAAATCACGAAGGGCATTTTTGCCAATGCCATATGGCGTCGCAGGATGACAAGGTGTATTTTCATTTATAGAACCTTCAAAGAACCCAATTTCATGCATACTGCCCATTACAGCAATCTGTTGGATTCCAGCTCCGGCTAAAGACTTTAAAAATGTATAGTGTTTAGGAAGGTCATCAATATGTGAATCAGAATAATGGATAAAGCCATCTCTCCATGCTAAGTGAAGAACAGCATCAGGTTTTTCAAAATATTCATATGGGTTCTTTATTTCAAATAGATTACCTTCTACTAATTTTGCCCTGGAATCAATACAATCTGTTTTAACATCATTAGCTATAACTTCAATGCCACTATTTAAAATGTTACTTACAATACCACGCCCTAAATAGCCATTAGCACCTGTTACCAGAATTTTCATAACATTCCCCTTAATAAATTTAATGTTTTTCTTTATTACTATAAATAAATTTACAGCTATCTAATTTACTTTTTTAAGTATATTTTCATAGTAATTAAGAAGTTTTTTTGCTTCATTCCCTGAATCAAATCCAGCAGCTTTCACAGCTTCAATATAACTTTTTCTTTTTTCTATATTTTTTTTTGTATACTTAATAATCTTTTCAGCCCATTCATCTGCACTTTTACCAAGACTTATAAAATGTCCTAATTCATCACATGGACTAGACTCTCTTGGTATCTCTGTTGAAAAAAACACTGGAAGCCCACATGCCTCTGCCTCTAACCCTGTAACGGGTAATCCTTCATATAAACTAGGAAGTATAAAGCAATCCATTGAATTATAAAACTTCTGGATATCCTCTCTTCTTCCAAGATAAATTACAGATTTACTAAGACCAGATTTGTTAATTTTTTTAAACATCTCATCACGGAGATTTCCATCTCCGATAAGTAATAACTTTGCAGTGGACTCTTTTTTCACAATAGAAGCAACAATATCAATTAAAAACAAAGTGTTCTTCTGTTCTGTAAGACGTCCAATATGCCCAATTACAAGATTATCTTCTATACCTAACTCTTTCCTTGTATCTCTGCGTACTATTGGGATAAATGCATTTTTTCCAGTATCAATTACTGTTTTAAATACAGCCACCTTGCCAGAATTATAGATATTATTTCCAAACTGCCAGCGGCCACAAGCTTCCCCATTTGACATATAATGTGTAGAACCACATTTTGAAAAAACTCTTAGTATATTTTTTATAATTGTCTTTTTATCAGAACTATGAGCCATAGATATACTCTCATTTATTCTAACTGGTACACCTGCAAATTTTGCTGCCAGCATAGCAAACAAATTCATTGTACCATTATACCCATGGACAATTTTATATTTATTCTTCTTACATAATTTATATATAGCGGACATATTTTTTAATATATCCTGATATGGAGGAATAACAAAAACTTTTCCTCCTAATGCTTTTATTTCATCAAAAGGAATTGCATTGGAGTCATCATCACATATAAAATCAAATTGTATTTTTTCTTTATTTATATGACGGTAATACTCCATAACAAGATTTTTTTTACCTCCGGAATGCATCTTTCCCATTATTACAGCTATCCGTTCCATAATCTAGCTCCTGGCTTTTATTTATTGTATTACATATATTTTTAGTACTCCTGGCAACCACTGAATATAATGTATCATGTCACATTTTTATAAACTTCCTGATATATCATGGATAATTAAACCATCCCCTGTGCCTTCATAAAATTAGCAGTTTTTCTAATACCTTCTTCAAGGCTGGTTGGATCCAGTTTTCCATAGGCTTCCTCATACCTGCTAATATCTAAATAATTAACTGGTACATCAACTAATCTTACTGGTTTATGTTCAATATTTATATCAACATCAAGAGTTTTTCTAACAGTATCAATTACCTCCATAATACTTGTTCCATAACCGCAACCAAGGTTAAATGTCCTATGTTTATTTTCTCCATTAACAATATTAAGAATTGCATCTACAGCATCTTCTATATAAATAAAATCACGTACTACAGAGCCATTACCATATACAATAATTTTTTCATTCCTCAAAGCTTTGTATGTAAAAGTGCTTACTGCTCCGAGTATACCATCTGGTTTTTGATATGGTCCATAGGGATTTGCAAGCCTGATAATTCTATAATCTAACCCATTTATATATCTATATAAATATAACAATTTCTCAATTGTTACTTTTTGTACTCCATATGAACTTATTGGTTTTGTTGGTGTTTCTTCTTTAAGCGGGCAATTAGCTTCCTTTCCATAAACTGTTCCACCAGAAGAAATAAATACTACTTTCTTTACACCACTCTTTACACATGCATCCAACAGATTAGCTGTAAAAATTACATTTGCTGTAAGTTCTTGTGAGACATGTAAATTTGAATTAGCAGGTATGGTTGTACTTACAAGATGGTAAATAATATCCTGGCCTTTAACTATATTAATAAAATCTGAACTAATACCAAGGT
>VSNJ01000257.1 GCA_009774235.1 Lachnospiraceae bacterium | reverse complement strand
ATATAAATATAATTTATGTGAGGTGCCGTATGCATACATTTGATAATCTTACAAAATACAAGATTTTCCTTTTAGTAGCTGAATGTAAAAGTATATCAAAAGCAGCAGCACAATTATATATTTCACAGCCTGCTGTAAGCATTACAATTAAAAAACTTGAAGAAAATCTAAATACTACATTATTTATAAGGAAATCAAAAGGAGTTTCCCTTACTGAAAATGGAAAGATATTATATGATAATGTAAAACAAGCATTTAATTTGCTTTCTGGTACAGAGCAGATTTTTAAATCATCAAAAAATACAGGACGTTTAAGGATAGCTGCCAGCAATGTATTATGTAAATATTTTCTTATGCCTTACCTGAAAGAATTTATACATAAATATCCTTATACTGATGTGGCTATTACATGTACTTCTTCACTAAATGCCTGTTCTATGCTTGAAAGAGGAAAGGTAGATTTAGCATTTGTGGCAAAGCCAGAGAATATAGGAAAATCCCAATATCATTCATTAGGGATAATTGAATATACATTTGTTTGTACTAAAGAGTACAGAAAAAAATTAAACTGTACTAATAGTGAAATATTTCAATATGGAAATATTATGCTTCCAAATAAGGATAATGGTTCCCGTACCCATATAGATAACTATTTTGCAAAAAATAATATAGTTCCATTACATATTCTGGAAGTTAATGATATGGATTTACTTATTGGATTTGCCAAAATAGGTATTGGAATATCATGTGTTGTCAAACAATTTGTTGAACATGAACTAGAGTCATGTTCTCTTATAGAATTAAAATTTTTAAAAACTGTTTCGCCACGTGAAATAGGGTTTTTATATAATTACATCCAGCCTTTTAATAATAATATAACAGAGTTTATAAATGTTAACCTTAAATAATAAATATTAGTAGAATAAAAAGCAGAAAAGTTGCATAAATTTTTCTGTTTTTTTTGTATATAATTGGTATTGATATGATATTAATGCTGTTGTAATATATATTAACATTAGTTATAAAAAGTATATAATAGTTTCTAACAGGGATAAGCATAGCAGCCAGGAAAGGAATGTGTTTATGGGAGAAAGAAAAAAAGAAAAACTTAAATTACTGGAAAAAGCAGTTTTAAAACAGCAGGTTTTGCCAGATATGGTTATTTTAAAGTTTATTGTTATTATAGTGGCAGTTATAGTGCCAGCAATAATATTACCTGTTGTAGAAGCAGATGCGGCTTATGCAGCAGATGACAGAGCCATAGGGGTATCATATGTGGACAGTATAGGAGGTGAGAGTACAACAGGCGTCAGGATATCAAAGAACGGAAAGACGCTTAACTATGCATTGGATACATGGAAGAAGACCAGTGATAATGAGTGGAAGTATACAGGAAGCAATGTAGATGGAAGTATAGAAGAAGTGGAAACTTCACTAACAGGGCTTCCTGTAGTTATACAGGGGAAATCTGGAGCGAGGTTTGGTATTAATATTGGCATGGTTAAGAGCAGCCTTCCAGTGAACGGAAGCATTGTATTAAAGAAGTATACATATGGGAAGTGTACATATAAGAAGGCAGAGTATATATATCCAGATGGAATTTATAGTGAAATAGATGATTCAGAGTCACTATTAAAGCTTGCAGAAGGAGGTAATACAGCAATCTGCAGTTTACCATCAACCAGCTATAGTTATAATGGAGTTTCATATTTATATGATATATATGATACTGCTGTTATAAGCGAAAATGGAGATATATACACAATTATGGAAGATGCTACAGTATTAAAGGAAGGCTATGCTTATTATGGTGTAGAAGGGGAATATATAATTAAAAATCTTCCAGAAGTGTTACATAATGATAAAGAGGGATATACTTATACTCTTAAAGGATGGTATACAAGTCCGTCTGGAGGTGACAGGGTACGCCAGGGTGATGCAATAGAACCAGGTGCTGTTATATATCCACAATGGGACGAGCAGATTAATTCATATAATGTTAATTGCATTGATATATTAGGTGATAATCCAGACGGGCAAGTTCTTGGAAGTACATTATGGACTGCTTTTTATAATGACAGTGCCAGTGGGGCAGATATAGGAAGTGAAAGTGCTGCTGGTGCATATTATAAGGGATTTTATTATACTGGCTGTACATCCCTGGTTGTTGAAGGTGACTGTGAAGTATACAGGTATTTCAGGCCTGCTGCTTATGATATAATATTTAATGGAAATATGGCAACATCTGGTGAAACAGTTCCATTATATGGATGTATTTATGGCAGTACATATACATTGCCTGGCTGTGGTTTTAAAAGGAATAGCACAGTTACACTTGATTTAAATTCAGATGATGCAGTCTGCGCAGCGAAAAATATAAATGTATTATATGAATTTAAAGGCTGGTCAGATACAGCGAGCGGAAGTGTGATATATGCAGATAATGAAAGTATAACAAACCTATGTGAGGCTGATGGGGAAAAGCAGCTTTACGCAGTATGGGAGGGAGGCAGTACAGAAATTAATGCAGTACCCGAAAGAGAAGGATATTATTTTAGTGGCTGGTCAAGAATAAAAGAAGATACAGCAGGCAATACATGGTTTGATTTATCAGACAGTAATAACTGTGTATTGTATGCCATATGGAAGCCTTTAAAAGCAAAATATAGTATCGAATATTATATAGAGGATAACAATGGCAAATATATATTTGATAAAAAGTCAGAATATGATTCTTATAACGGTTATATAATCGATTGTAGTGATAGTGTATATATAGATGAATGTTATAATATGTATGTACTCAATAAAGATAAAGGTGTTTATAAAGGGACAGTTAAGCTTGATGGAAGCCTTGTGTTAAAATGTTACCTGAAAAAGAAGGCAGAAGAACCAGGAAATAATGCAGAAGGAGATAATAATAGTGGAACTGTTGGAAATCCTGGAGATGGAAACGGAAATAGCGGAAATGGAAACAGTGGGAGCGGAAGTACTGGAAGTGGAAATCCTGGAGGAGGGAATTCTGGCAGTGCAGGAAGTGGAAGTACTGGAGGAGGAAATTCTGGCAGTACTGGAAGCGGAAGTAGCGGAGGTGCAAGTTCTGGGGGAGGAAGCAGCAGTGCAGGCATAAATGTTGGAGGAAGCAGTACAGTTGGTAATAGTTCTGGAACAGATAATAATGCAGATAATAGTAACAAAGAAGATAATTCTGTAAACGGTGCTGGTATATTAGACAGAGAAGATAATAGTAATATAGATGAAGATGGCAAGCTTGGCAATAATAAACAAGAAAATAATAACAATAAAACTAAAGGTAATATATCAGCATCAAAAGCTTATCCTAAAACAGGTAAAGTTTATTCAAGAAAGGGCATTGTATATAAAGTAATTAAGAGTAGTAATAAATTAAAAACCGTTAAAGTTATAAAAGCAGGCAAGAAAATAAAAGTTATTAAAATTCCTGCATTTATAAAGATTAATGGTTATGAGTATAAGGTAGTATCAATAGCTAAAGGTGCTTTTATAAAGTGTAAATTATTAA
>VSNJ01000256.1 GCA_009774235.1 Lachnospiraceae bacterium | reverse complement strand
TCCATATACCGTTCTTTAAAATATTCATTCTGATAAAGAACAAACTGGTATGCATAGCTTACAGGAACCATACTGTCTGCACTATTTTCAATCCTTACCCATACATTTTCATCATCAAGCATTTTTTTATATTCCAGTTCTTCACTAATAATCTTAAAAATAATTTCTGTCATTTTATTTTTTATCCTTCTTTTATTCCTTTTCCTGTTAAATATAAATTTTCACTTATAACCTATCCTGTCCTGCCTTTTGCCCGTCTGACCACAGACTTGGAATAATAATACTTTTTTCAATTTTGCCAAACTCTCTCTCTGCTTCTTTATAAAAATCTTCTGGAATATCTATACTTTCAAAACGGTGCATATCTTCTTTGAGCTGCTCTATCTTTTCTACGCCAAAAACCAAATAATCAATATAATTATTCCGTTTTACAAACCCCAATAAAGCATCTATTTTATCTATTCGATATTCCATTAATAATTTATTAAATTTGCTTAAATATGGTTTACTCTTAATAACCTTATTTGGTATTTTGTCTTCCTTAAACATAAATAGTCCTTGCAGAAATGCACTTCTTGTAAATATCTTAATACCTGCCTTTTTAGCTTTATAAAAAAAACCTTCTATATCTCCTCTCTGGTCAAATATACTATATGGTAACTGTATATAATCAATAATATTTGTATCTATAGCTGCAAAACCATGTAACATATCATAAACTGATACCCCAATATTTTTAACTAATCCCTTTTTTTTCATTTTATACATTGCATTTACAATATCTTTATTTAATATATACTCAGGTGTATGCAAAAGATATCCGTTTAAAAAATCTATATCTATATGCTTTAATGTATCTAAAAGTTCACGCTCCACTGTTCCAGCTATATCACTACCATTAATACAATTAGGCTTAAGTTTTGATACTATTTTGATACTATTTTTATATTTTGGATTTCTTTTTAAATATTCACCAATAATTAACTCTGCTTCTCCATATGCCCTGGCAGTATCAATTATATCTATACCATTTTCTAGGGCATAATCAAATATTCCAAAACTTTCTTCCCATGTAGGCTGCCTTCCAATTTGGTTATTTATACCATAATTCATACCAAATTGTACTGTACCTAGACACATATGTACCATTTATTAACCGCCTTCCAAATTACTAATTGATAATTACTATACTTTACAAAAACTATATTTTTAATAACGCTTCCTTTAAATCATCAACACTAAGCCATGATATATTTTTTCCTGAACTATATTCAAAACCTTCCTCCACAATCTTTCCACCTGGTAAACTTTCACCATTCCACCACTCCATATGGGGATAAATTATATAATGTTTATCATATTCGTAAGTTGTCATTGAATCATCTTTCGTAACCATTACTTCATGTAACTTTTCACCTTCCCTAATTCCTATTTCTTCAATTTTACAATCTGGTAACATTGCCTTTGCCAAATCACCTATATGAAATGAAGGTATTTTTGATATATATGTTTCACCACCTTTTGCTTCACTTAATGCCTTAAATACAAGCTCTACACCTTGCTCTAATGTTATCCAGAAACGTGTCATTCTCATATCTGTTACACCAAGTTTGTTACCACCACTTTCAATTATTTTTTTCCAAACAGGAATAACAGAACCCCTGCTTCCTGCAACATTTCCATACCTTACTACAGAAAATACAGTTTTATAATTATTACCCCTGTAGGCATTTGCTGCTATAAAAAGTTTGTCTGACACTAACTTAGTTCCACCATATAAGTTAATCGGATTTACAGCTTTATCCGTAGAAAGTGCCACCACCTTTTCTACACCACAGTCCAAAGCTGCATCAATAATATTTTGTGCACCATGTATATTAGTTTTAATTGCCTCCATAGGATTATATTCGCATGTAGGAACTTGTTTCATAGCTGCTGCATGTATTACATAGTCAACACCTGTAAAAGCTCTGTAAATACGTTCTCTGTCACGCACATCACCTATAAAAAATCTTACTTTTGACATATCAATTCTATCTGAATACTCTGTTGCAATAACGCTCTGTTTATATTCATCACGGGAATATATAATTACTTTTTTAGGATTATACTTTTCAAATATCATTTCAAGAAATTTTTTTCCAAAGGAACCTGTGCCTCCAGTAATTAATATAACTTTCCCATCTATCATTTATGTTTCCTCCTTAATAGATATAAAATAAGTTATTACTATTTTATATAATTCTTTTTTGTTTATTTTTAAAATATATCTACACTAAATATTTTTTACACAAATATTTATAAGTAACTTCAGGAACAAGTTCTTTTAACTCTGTCCTATTTTTAGTAAAATTATTTAATAACCCTCTTACTCTGGAAGCACTAATCACATTATCATCATATTTAAGTCTTGGAATTTCTACAAATTGAATATTATATCCAGGCAATATCCTTGACATAGTAATATTGTAATTTGCTGTAACGATATCATTTGGTTCTTCACCAGCAAATCTATAATATATATTAAGAGCAGGCGCAATATATCTGCAAAAAATTTCTAAATCAGCCTCACAATCACAACATACCATGTTATTTTTATTAAAATATCCAGGAAATGTAATTGATGAAATCATAAACTGTCCGCTTGGTAATACCGTAACATTTTCTATATCACGGACTCCTTCCCTTACTAATTTAATTCTATCATCAAAAGAAAATATTGACTTATTTTCCTCTACAACAAAAACAATTAATTTTGCTACCAGTTTAGATGATTCTTGTATTAAATAATGATGTCCATTAGTAAATGGATTACAGTTCATTATAATACATCCTATTTTTTGCCCATCTACAAAATTAATACTTTTTTTGACAGTATTTATATAGTGTTTAATTTTACTCTCTAACATTTTATCAATCATAAATTGAGTATTTACATGAATTCTATTTATACTTTTATTTTTTCTATCTGGAGATAAATATATGTCATTTTTTATTATATTAAATACACACTCAGCCCATATTTTATATGCAGCAGAACCAGCGTGATTAGGATGGTCAAAATACCATTCCTTTCCATTGTTAAAATATTTTTCATATATTTTCAAATGGTCTATATATATATCAGCATTTAATGTTTCTGTATTTATTAATATACAGTCACCTTCTAAAAAATCGTTATTTAAAACCCACTTATATATATCTTTTAATCCAGCTCCCTGTACACCTAAATTTTTAACCCTGACTGGATATCCAATATTTTCATTTACAAGTTTTTGCAAATAAGCCGGCATTGTATTATTATCATCAATTGCATAACCAAACAGCTGGCATGAACCAATACACCAAATGGTTCTTTTATAATTATCAGGAACTCCTTCATGTATTCTACATCCACTCTTATCAGTATTTACATATTTTGAATGATAATCTGGTATGCTATGTAAGTTACATTCATAAAAATCATTTACTACAGGTATTGTTTTAATAACTTCTTCAATATATTCCATATCTATACGTTTATTAAATATTTGTATAATAA
>VSNJ01000255.1 GCA_009774235.1 Lachnospiraceae bacterium | reverse complement strand
GTTTACGTTTGTAAGTGCGGTTTGGACGCACTGGTACAAGCTCTTTTTGAAGTTGTTTATATACTTTCATAAAGAGTTTATTGCGTTCAATTTTACTTTCAGCCATAACAGCTTTAATAAGGTTATCACGTATCTTATTGACTGCCTGGCTTTCATTAATTTTGTAAACATATTTTGTTTCTATATCTTTTTTTTCTGGTGTTTTATTATTATTTCCATACATTAACATTGCCAAGGCATTATACAGATATAAATTGGCATAAAAATCTTGTAATATACAAACAGGTTTTGTTCCTGAAAAACTTTCAAGACCAAATCTGTTTTTTATGCAGTTATATGTTTTTTCAATACCCCAGCGCATGTTATAAAGTTCTTTAAAATTACTGGTGCTAAATTCTTCAAAAATATTTGTTACCAGTACTTCAGTAGTATTATTGGAAATAGAAAATCTAAGTATACGAAAAGTTACTTCTTTTCCATTTTTCTTAAATTTATGCTTAATAATACCATCGTTTGTGAAATTTTTTTTGTTAATGCTGGCAACAAAACTTGTACTACAGCGCATAATATATTTAAAACCTGACTGGTCAATGTATTGCATAAGTCATGCTGAAGGATAACCACGGTCAAAGAGTATTATATCTTTATCTGTTTTTATTTTGGACAGATTAAGAATATGCTGTTTTGCTAGTTCACGTCCATTCCCATTACATGGTGCCATAATTCCATCAAGAATAACATTATTAAGAACATCTGTGAGACAAGAAACTAATGGTTGTATAAGATTATTAGTTGATTTTTGGCATCCGTATATTTCCATTAGTTCTTTATTACAGGGCAAATTTACTTTGCTTCCATCAACGGCTAAAATACGATAACCTGAATACGTTTTATAACCAGCTTCTTTATAAAAAAATTCAGTTGAAAGTCTGTAAAGTTCCTGGAATGCTTCTGGTAAAATACATTGTCTTCTTTTTGAAAATGCTTGTTTTGAATAAGTGTTAAATCCAGTATCCATATCTATAATAAACTGGTCTATACCTGTCTGGATACTACGCTTTAAGCAGGCAAAAATTAGTAATATATTCATTGCAAAAGAAACCTTTCTATTTCGTATAAAAACCTTTTTGTTTTTTCTGGATTTCTACATAAATTCAGTTGTATTAACAATTAATTTTGTAAATTCTATAAATTTTTTTAGCATAATCAAATTGGTCTCCTAAACATTTTACTTCATTTAATTATATTGGTTATTTTTCTTTGTCAATTAGCAGAATAAATCAATTTTAATTCTTTTTGCAATCCTTAAGTTGATGACATTATTATCATGGGTGCTGTAATTTCATTAACTGGTGTTTTCCCGAAATAAGGCAGTATTTTATCATTCATCACATACTCTTTTTGTTTCATGGTAGTTTTACGCAGGCGTTTTTCCATGTCTGATTTATAAATTTCCCAGAAATCAGCCAGTGTCATAGATGGGTCAGATGACTGTTGCAGCAGAAAACGTGCATACCATTCTTCTGCTTCCTTCTTAGCCTTAAATCCCCTTTTTTGTGATTTTCTTTTTGTACCTGTCCAGTCTGTCCAACGGTATTGTATTCTCCATGTCCCATTTGGGTCTTTCTTTGCACTACAGTTCATATGCTTGCCTCCTTAATACCTCCATACCACTTTTCATTAAAATACTCTACTGGAATTTTTCCTGAAATTATAAGGAAACCTTTCCCCGCCAGCTCAGTATTCATTTCCCTAAGAATTTTATAAGACTTTCCGATACTTACACCAAGCATAGATGCAACTTCTTCTGCATTGTAATAAATTTTTTTGTCCATATTATTTCCTCCTGTTTATACCTTTTGATTTAGTTACGTTTCTTTTGATACGTATATTATATTAACGCATCTTTTGATACGTGTCAATAGTTTTTTAAAAAGCTTTATTTATTTCGTATCTTATGATATGATTATATTACATTTGATACTTTCTATTTCTATTAAAGGATATATCTATCTTTAAGGCAGGAGGCACATTATTATGACAGTTGGAGAAAATATACGGCGTATACGAAAAGAACGTGGTCTTACACTAAAACAGTTAGGTGATATGGTAGGAGTAAGTGAGTCTTATATCCGTGCCTATGAGAGTGGACGCAGAAATCCCAAATTAAAATCATTAGAAAAGCTTGCGAAGGCGCTTGCTGTCAACGTTGAAGTATTAACAAATTCAGACTTTGATGGTATCAAGGCTATGCACAGGCTTTTCCAAGTGTTCCGCCAATATGATGGTCATTTGTTTGAATGTCAGGATAAAGACGGAAATGATATGGTTGCTGTCAGTTTTGGTACACTCGCCTTGATGCGTTCATGGTATGAGCGTTACGGGAAATATATGGAAGAAGTAGAAAAATGTAATTCTATCAAAGATGTGAAAAAAAGAGCCAAGGCTCTATTAAAGGCAGAGGCAGACTTTAATCTCTGGATGGATATTTACCCAGAATCAGAGCCGTTTGATATGAATTTACAGCTCCAGAAGACACATGATGAATTTATGGATAAGATTGGGTTGAATCCAAAAGAGGAAAAATAAATGATATAAAATAATCTGTTTTTATATCCAAATGTTAAAAAAATAGAAGGTTATTTATATTTGGGGTGATGACATGGACAATGAATCGATTTTGGAAATTATCAGTAAGAACATTAAATCAACTGAAGTAGATGATAAGCTAAAAATATGTGATTTCAGAAAATTACTATATAAGGAATTACACCGGGATTTCTCTTACAAATATGCTGAACTTATTAGAAAATTATTCGCAATCGAGGTAAAAGAACGCGAAGCTCTTTGTAGTTATGATTCAAACGTTGCAAGAGAAATTGATAATACTTATGATTGCCCACTTTCTATAATATGTAGCACCTATCTACTTTATCGTTTAGGCGATTTAAATGATGTAAAGTCTATATGGAATGCAAAATGCATTGACTATGATTCATATTTTGAAATTGATGGTCAGTTTTTAGTAGGAGCAGGAGTGGATGAAACAATTGCATTTCTTTGTAAAAAAAGAGGAAGAATAGCAAAATTTATTATAAAAGATATTAAAAGGTATAAAAGACAAGGGGCTTTTGAGCAATCAGCATATACTAACTGGAAAAATCGTATGAACAAAATGATGGATAATCTTTGAATCAAATAAGCATAATCTATAGTTTGTCTCTTCGAACTAATTTAGAGTCATTCAATTTGGATAGTTAAAAATTATAACTTATTTTAGTTGTACCAAAATAAAAATCTGTACCCAAATCGTACCCAAACACAAAATAAAAATCCCTGCCAAACCTATAAATACTGGCTTTGCAAGAATTTGGCATTTTACTCGAACTCGGCGTGTTCTTTGTTGTTCTTAACTATATTTGTTTAAGTTTTATACAAATACACACCCGTTTTTACTTCAATTACATCATTTATTATGGCTTGCTGATTTTCTGTTGCCAAAATGTTGCCACGCATTTATTATAGCAAATCCCCACAGATTAGCAAGCCATTTTTCAAATGTTACGCAGTAAAAACCTATTTTTGAGGGTAAAGGTATAAAATATCGTTCTGCATTTATTTACGTCC
>VSNJ01000254.1 GCA_009774235.1 Lachnospiraceae bacterium | reverse complement strand
CCTGCCTTTATATCAGAATATTTTCCCATATGATTATAACAGTTTTTTTGCATTATGTCCAAAAGACTAATTGAAGGTACCCTATATTTTTGTTGTAAATGAGGAACGGAAGTGATATAATGAAATGGACAAATCGGAATTTAGTAGAGGAGATTATAGTGAAAACTTTGATATTAAATGGTTCTCCAAGAAAAAATGGTGATACTGCCAGTCTTATTGAGAAAATTACTGAAAAAATTGTAGGAGAATATAGAATTGTAGATGCTTATAGGTGCAATATTTCGCCTTGTTTTGATTGTAGGTATTGTTGGGAAAATAGTGGGTGTGTTATAAATGATGAAATGCAAGAGATATATAAATACATACAAGAATGTGACAACATTATGATTGCTTCGCCGCTTTATTTTTCGGAATTGACTGGAAAATTATTAGATGTTGGAAGTAGACTTCAAACATATTTTTGTGCCAGATTTTATAGAAAAGAAGAACCTATTATAAAATCTAAAAAGGGTGCAATTGTATTAGTTGGTGGAGGCGATGGTCATATAGATACTGCTTATAGTACAGCTTGTACGCTTTTGCATCATATGAACTGCTATGACATTCATGAGGTGGTATATAGCCATAATACTAATGAAAAACCTGCCATTGATGATGAAAACGCACTTTTGGGACTAAATAGTATTTTAGATTTTTTCGGAAATAAAGAATAAGGCAAATTTCAATTTAAAGGAGGGCTTGATATGAGTAAGGAACCCATTATTGAAACAGACAGGTTAATTTTGCGTCCTATCACACTTGATGATGCGGAAGCCTGTTTCAGTTGGAACAGTGATGAAAGAGTTACAAAGTATATGTCATATTCTACATATACTGACATTAGCCAAACTATAGATTGGATAAATTCCACCTTTGCTGACGAACAGGAGTGGACTTGGGCATTTGTTCTGAAGGCAGAAAATAGAGTAATAGGAACAGGCAGTATAGGTCCCAATGCTCAAATGAAAGATTATTGGGGTATAGGATATAATCTCCATTATGATTATTGGCACAAGGGATATTGTACCGAAGCGATGAAAGCTATTATTGATTTTGCATATAAAAAACTCGGAGTAAAAAAGGTATGTTCAGACCATGCAGTGGATAATCCTCGTTCGGGCAAGGTCATGGAAAAATGTGGATTGAGATTTGACCATTATGGCGAATACACAAAACTGGATGGTAGTAAAACCTTTAAAGCAAAATTTTATAAAATGGAATTGGGGTAAACTTATGCCTGTCATAAATTCAAATTTATAGAACTGGATAAATTGGGAGGTAAAGCCATGGCGTCCAGTAAAGAATATTTAGAGTTTATTTTAGGACAGTTATCCGAGTTAGAAGAAATTACCTATCGAGCTATGATGGGAGAATTTATTATCTATTATCTTGGCAAAATTGTAGGCGGCATCTACGATGACAGATTGCTTGTCAAGCCAGTAAAATCAGCAATTAGTTATATGCCCATAGCCCTGTATGAATTACCATATGAGGGCGCAAAAGAAATGCTGTTGGTAGATGAAATTGATAATAAAGAGTTTTTGGCAGGTTTGTTTCATGTTATGTATAAGGAATTACCAGCTTTAAAGCCGAAAAAGAAGAAATAAACAACTTCCTGTTTGCCGGGAAAATATGGTTGCAAGGTATTGTTACGCTTTAGGACATTTGAAATGCTTATTTTGCAAGGATTTCAGAGTACAAAAATGAAGTTGGCGATACTTTGTATCTTTATTGCTCAAATACGGTTATGTTGCGTAATGGGGGCGATTTCATTATTTCCTTATTGATGTAATAATTACATGGTGCTAGCACCATGTTGATAGGGCGAACAACGAAAAAATGGCAGCTCTGACTGGCTCTATTTTGGCTCTAAAAATTTTGACTGACACAAATACGAGAATGATTTTTGAAAAATATGGATAATAAAATCATTAAAAAGCAGGGAAAAACAGTCAGTTCAAGCTATCCGCCGAGGAGTTCGGATGATGAAATTTGTCGTTGCAGAACAACTTTTTGCTAATGGCAAATTATAATTTATCCTGACTAAAAATATAGGCCTTGGAAAAAAAGAGCACAATCCTCTTCCTTTTCCAAGGTCTTTTTCCTATGTATTCATCCATAATTTTTTTAAAAAGTTTTCGTATACAATTCGTATAAATTTATGAGGTGTGTTCTGCAAATCCCCTGTTTATAAGGGTTTATAAGACTGTATGCATTCCCTGTAATGAAGTATTTATGGTGATTATTACCATTTTCTCCTCCCTGCCTCATTAATTGCTGTTAAAGCCTTGTAAATACTGGGGTTGAAGGGATTTCTACATAAATATATATAGTCCTGCTGCCATTCAAAATCCTTTATCTTCCTCCTCTTTTCTCACATGTTTTGTACTTTCTTTTTATTAAACCATACTGTAATTTCTGTATTTACAGGCATTCCTTTAAGGTAAGTGGTTGTGTACAAAAGTGGGAACGGTATTAAGAAACCCAGTGTTTATGCTGGTTTGAGGACATAGTTCCATGAACTGGAAGGTCTTGGAACATGGTGGGGTTCTGCTGCCATCAGTCTTCTTCTTTTTCTTTCTTTTTTCGTTTACTTTTATTTTTTAAGCCTTGCAAATACAGGGTTTAGAGCCATTCTTGACAGTCCTGCTGCCCTTTAAAAACCATTATCCTCCTCTTCTTTTTCATCTTTTTTATGCTTTCTTTTTTCCTTTAAAGCCTTATAGAATGGGTGTTTTCAGCTTTTTTAGGTTGTGGGCAGGGCAATGCTTTTCATATATCTTTCTGTGTATATACAGAGCAGTCCTCCTCTTCTTTTTTTTATCATTTTTATGTTTCATTTTTTCTTTCAAGCCCTTATAGAATGGGGATTTTTGGAACTTTTGGAGAATGAAAGTGGAGAGAGAGAAAAGTGAAGAGGATATTTCTTTTATATTGGGATAAAAAAACAATGGCAGCAGTTTTGATTAAATCCAGTGTTTATGCTGGTTTCAAGATGTCTTGGAGTATGGTGTATTCACACAGCTATCGTTTTTTTGACAATTTTTCTTATTGTATGAAAAGACAGTCCTCTTCTTTTTTTTGGTTGTTTTTCTTTTAAAGCCTTGTAAATAGGGAGTTTCTGGGTGTTTGGAAGAATAAAAGATATGAGAAATATGTGGGAAAGGAAGAGGAGGATTGAGGGCAGCAGGACTCTTTTCAAGGGATTATGGGGAGGGATTTTTGGTGTTTTTTTAGGGTTTTTTTTGGTTTTTGCAGAGTGTCCAGCGAAAGCTAAACTTTGATAATCAGCAAAAACTTCTTCTGCTATGACAGGAGCTGAGCCGCAAAGCCCGTAAACACTAGGGCTTGGCGGCTTTTTCTCTTTCTCATTGCATTACGATTGCATTTTTCTATTCAACCTCTCTGTGATAGATTGCGGTGTGCTGATTGCTAGTGTAATCTGCAATGCTGTGTGAAGCGGGTGTGTATGTCAGCACGCCCGTTAATTTATTGGCAACTTCAAGATTGCTGTTAGGATACAAATGCCCGTATGTTCCTAAAGTGGTCTGTATCTTCTCATGCCCTAGACGCTCTTTAATCAAAAGCGGGTTTTCTCCCATGCTGATTAAGAGGGAAGCGTGGGAATG
>VSNJ01000253.1 GCA_009774235.1 Lachnospiraceae bacterium | reverse complement strand
CATTTTATATAAGCTACCTTTAACACTTCTTTGTTGTATTATATCAGACTTGCAAAATTTTACAAGTATAATTATAGGAATTTATTAATTAGCTTTATAGTATTTATCCAGTCTGTTATCATCATCAAATAAGTAATTATATTGTACTATTTCATATTCTTTCATAAGTTTTGCGTATTTAGTGTTTCTTTCATCCTTGTTATGAAGCTTTCCATCACTATCATAACTGCCAACAGCACTTACTATGGGAAGCTTCTTATATAAATCAAGAAGATACCTGTTAAAATTACTCATCTTAAGACCCGCCACATCAAGGAATATAGAAGACAGGTAATTTATAGATGCCTGTTCTATAAACAATTCGGGAATATCATAATTAGCCCATATAAGAAATGGTACTTTATATTTTTTCATTGTATCTTCCTGTGTAAACTGTAAAGGGTTTTTACCCATTACATCCTGGTAAAATGAATCAGGAAGATGTGGCTGGTGGTCTCCAAATAAAAGTATTATAACAGGTTCATCTACATTTTTAAAATATGTTACCAGCTGTTTTAACGCATCATCTGACATTTTCATTAGTGACAAATACTGTTCTGGCTGGTTTCCAGCAGCAAATGATGTCACTTTAACAGGCTCATTAAACTCATACCCTTTATCACTATACGGATTGTGGTTCTGCATTGTTACATTAAATATACAGAGAGATGAACCTTCTTTTTTATTTTCATACAGCTCTTCTATTTTTCTATAGTCTGACAAGTCACTTACATATTCCCTGGCAAGTTCAGGATTATCAAAATCTTCTATAGAAATAAACCTGTCAAAATACAACAACGGGTATACCCTGTTCCGGTTATAACCAGAAGGCTTGTATGGGTGTATTGCAATAGCTTCACTGTATCCTTCCTGTGATTTTATATTACTTATAATTGAAGGAAGATAACCGTCCATATACTGCAGGTATGGATTGCCTGGAATAAATACCTTGCTGCATCCTGTAAGAAATTCGAACTCTGAATTAGAGGTATATCCTCCATATACAGAAGACTGTACATATCCCTTTATTGTATTTTCCTCAAGGCTGTCATAGAAAGACAATACATTTTTATCAGTTTCCATATCACCCAGGACACGCAAATCAGAAAATGACTCATTCATAATCATTATAATATTAGGGTTCTGTACATTACTTCTATTATATTTATCATCATTATTATAAGCAGACAATATCCTGCCAGCCTCTTCTGCTGAATATCCTGCTGGCTCATCCACTTCTGCTTTGCCTGCATTAGCTACAAAATATAAAAGATATCCATAATCATTTATACCTATATTGTGGTCCCATGTTACAGAGCTTACACCCCTGAAAAAGTATGTATCAAAATTAATCCACACAATAAATAATACTGAAACAACAATTCCCGCAAGAGATGCCAGACATGGTTTCTTATTCCAGTAATGCCTTTCTGCACTTATATCTGGCATAAGGAAACTTATGGTAATACCTGCGGCAGCAGCAACACAACCCGCTGCAAACATATAATCTATATTGTACTGGTATTTTCCTGCCACACCAGCAGCAGTCTGGATTGCATAAAAATCCATAAATACAATGCCATACCCCCTGAATGATATAACAAAAAAATTAGCTATTCCTGCCAGCAGAAACAAAGTACATGAAATTATAAATGCTGTCTTCATTCTATGGAAAATACATAAAAGAATAAGATTTACAACCATTATAAGTATTACATTCTTAATAATTATACCCACAGGAAAACTTAATGCCTGCTTTTTAAAAAACAGTTCCAGATATACAAACTCCCAGAAACTTACAACAATAAACAATATAACATTAATAATAATATTTTTAATAATATGCTTTCTATCTTGCATTTAATCCACCTCACATCTAAAAGCATCCTGCCATAAGCCAGAAACAGGCCAGGTATATAACCAGCTGCCTGTAAATGTAAAACCGTCCCAATCTGGTATACAATAGAAAACAGGTTCTTTAAATACTGTTTTAAAGAACCTGCCTTGTCTTAATAATATTAATTATCTACTATACTTTTTAATTTGAAAATGGATTTGAGAAAGGATTTGAGAAAAATCCTCCAAAACCATCATCTTCCCGGCTGTCACTGTCATCTCCCTGGTTTCCATTGTTCCCATAGTTTCCATTATTCTGGTTACTATTGTTTGAAGTTCCGTTATCAGACAATCCATCAAGTGATTCTGCACCCTGTAACTTTACTGTTAATTTCTGCTCCTCATAGTTACCATTATTACTGCGCTGGAATGTAACCTCAATTTCAGTTCCTTTACGGTAGCCGCCTACTTTTTCTACAAGGCTTTCCTTAGTAGTTACTTCCATATTATTAATACAGGTAATAATATCACCAACTTTTAAACCTGCCTTATCTGCTGCGCCTCCTTTGGAAATTTCAGCTATATATACACCATTTGGAATATTATAAGCACTTACTTCTTCTGTTACTGTCTTTACGTTTACGCCAAGATATCCTTTCTCGCTATCAGATAATTCTTCTTTATTCATAAGTTCATCAATAATTGGTGTTGCTACTGAAATTGGTATTGCATATCCAACCCCTTCAACTGACGAATCTGCTATTTTAGCAGAATTTATGCCTATTACCTGCCCCTGCAGGTTAAGAAGTGCACCTCCACTGTTACCAGGATTTATTGCTGCATCTGTCTGGATTGCCTTAATCTTATTAACCACACCACTGTTCTTGTCAGGCTCTTCTGTAATTTCCCTGTCTTTGGCACTTATATAACCAACTGTAACAGATTGTCCGTAACCAAGCGAATTACCTATTGCAATAGCCATCTCGCCAACTTTTAAGTTCTCAGAACTTCCAAGGTCTGCTATTTTAATCTGGTCCATTGTAGCAGATTTAATATCTTTTAATTTAACTGCTATAACTGCAATGTCATTACTCGCAGCTGTGCCTTTAACTGTTGCTTCATAGACCTCATCATCTATAAACTGTACAGAAATTGTCTTGGCACCATCTATTACATGGTTATTGGTTGCTATAAGCAGTTCTTTGTCATTCTGCCCTACTATAAACCCTGAACCACATCCTACCTGGTCCTGCTGGTAATACTGCCCAAATAAATCATAGTAATTAGTACCCTCAGAAGTGCTTGTTATCGCTACAACCGCTGGCATTGTCTGTTCAACAATTCCAGATACATCAGTAACTGTACCTGCAACTGATGGTACAGATGTACTCTTGCTTGTAGTAGTTTTGCCTGAACCATCAGAACCATTATCTGTAGTAGTTCCAAGCTTCTTTGTATTACTTGCTGTTATTCCAAGCACATTATCTGATACATAGTGTACTGCCTCAAAACATACACCCGCAACAATTCCAAATAATACTGCACATGCTACTGTTATAAGCATTTTCCTGCCTGTACCACCATTACCCTTCTTATTATTGCTGGCATTACTGTACTGGCCGTTATTGCTATAACTATCATTATTATTATAGCTGCTGTTATTATAATTATCATTGTTATAACTATTGTTACTATAACTACTGCTGTTATAAGCACTGTTATTATAATTATCCTGGCTGCCACTGCTATAGCTGCTTCCATATGCTGGCTGTGTAACACTGTTTGTTTCCTGTGGTGATATTTCCTCCTTTTGTGTATCCCCGTTATTGCTGCCTGCACTGTCACGCCCTGCATAATAGTCACCTGAATGAGTCACACTATTATCACCATCTTTATATGAATAGCTGTAAACAGATGTATCTGGAGGATTTCCGCCCTCAACGGAATTGCCATACTCGCCAGTATAAGAATTCTGGCTTTTGTTATTATTATCTTCCATAGTTATTCCCTCTTATCTTTCTATATACATATACTTCTAC
>VSNJ01000252.1 GCA_009774235.1 Lachnospiraceae bacterium | reverse complement strand
GTCCAAAAGTTGTGAGCTGGTATTAAAAAATATAACATATTAATAATTATTAAATATTAACCAATATAAAAATTAATATTTATAATAATAAATTTGAAAATCATTTACTTACTACCAGTTTCCATCATCAGCAGGGAGAGCATCAGGCTTAATCCATCTTATTTTATGAGTTAACTGACCATTAAAAAGATTACCAAAGGAGAACAAGCTTATAGACAATTTAATTATATCAATATTTTATAAAATTTACAACTTTTGTAAAAAATTTATTACTTATATAGAACAACAATACATACTGGTGACAAGTCTGTTTTAATAGAGTATGCAAAATACTTCCTATCCGTCACATCAGAAGCAGTAACAATGGCTCTGGGAATAATCGTCTGCAATGCCTTTATCAATGGGGCTGTTGGCATTTACCGGGGATTATGCGGATTGGGCAAAGACGTTGATTTATCTGTGTGAGATGACGTCCAGTATTATCCTGGCCGCAGGAAGTGTGAAAGGGGCACAGAGCCTTACCTGTATGGTGTTAGGCTTGTAAGGAAACTTTGAATGTATGAAGCGTATCGGAAATGTTATCTGGAGTCAGGAAAAATACCGGATAAACAAATGGAAAATATGGTACTGGATTATGTATTCCGTAAGATTGATGATGCTGGAATCTGGATACCAGATGGGGAGATTTATCATTATTACCATAGTATGAAAAATAAACTGTCAAAACATCTGAAAAAGGAATTTTTAATTGTATAGTCTGCTGTATTTGTGTATAATATGTTTAGACAAACAGTCGGAGCAGTTAATTCTATGAAGGAAAGGCGGTGTTTGATATGTCAGTATTACAGGACCAGATTGTCCAGAAAATCAGTGGGCTTTCGGAAGAAAATCTGCAATTTCTATTAGAAATGATAGACCGTTTCATGCAGCCTGAGACTAAAGAAAAAAAGGATATGGCAATCACAAAGAGTATTGGAATTGCCAAAGGGCAGAATCTGTATGATGACGATTATGATTTTGACGAGATGAACCCTGAAATTGCTAAAATATTTGGAATGATGGAATGAAGCTGTTATTAGATACACACATTATTTTGTGGGCATTGGATGATAACCCTAAATTACCGGAACAGGCAAAGGTTTTGATTATGAATGCAGGTAATGATGTTTACTATAGTTCTGCCTCTGTGTGGGAAACGACAATCAAATATATGTCAAAGCCGGATAAAATCCGGCTCAGTGGTTCTAAATTATCGGAACTGTGCAGAAAAAATGGGATATCAGATGCTGCCAATTACAGATAAGCATGTAGGGGCATTGGAAACGCTGGTATTCCATAATGAACATCAGGTGAATAATGATCCTTTTGACCGGATTATGATTGCCCAAGCGAAAGCAGATGGAATGAAGTTTGTCACACATGATTCTAAGATTCCATTTTATAATGAATCCTGTGTGATAGCAGTATAGTAAAACAAAATAGGATAGGAAAAAGGATTATTGCCGCAATGATATGATACCTCCTAAGTAGACAAAGTAAATAACCAAAATCTACTTAGGAGGTAATTTTATGTCCAGATATTCGCGTTATACAGCAGAACAAAAAATACAGGCTTGTGAAGACTATCTTTCTGGTGCCCGCTCAGTAAGCCAAATCTGTATTGATTTAGGGATGTCTTCCAAAAATGGAATGACTATCTACAAATGGGTGGACAAGTATAAGATTTGGGGAAGCGATGCTTTCATGTCTTTACCCCAAAATAAATCCTACACAAAAGAGTTTAAGATGCAGGCTGTTGAAGAATACATTTCTGGTATGTCATCCATTCGTGAAATAGTTGCGAAATATAACATCGGTTCAAAATCTATGTTAGAAAGATGGATTTTATTATATAATGCCAATAGAGAACTTAAGGATTACAACCCTAAACAGGAGATCTATATGACAGGTGCAAGAAGAAAAACAACAATTGAAGAACGCAGGGAAACCGTTAAATATTGTATTGAACATAATCGTAACTACAAAGAAACTGCAGGCAGCTACGATGTTTCATACAGCCAGGTTTATTCATGGGTAAAAAAGTATGATGCTAACGGCGAAGAAGCATTGACTGATAAACGCGGACGCCATAAAACAGATAATGAAGTCGATGAATTAGAACTTCTGCGTCGGGAAAATGCCCGTTTAAAGAAAAAGCTTGAAGAGAAGGATATGCTGGCTGGATTATTAAAAAAAATGCAGGGATTCGAAAGGAAGTGAGGCTTGGAAAACTGCGCTATGGTTCAAAATATATGGCAGTAAAATTTTTCAGTGAAACGAAAAAATGGAGCATTAACTGGATGTGCAGGCAACTCGAAATTTCAAGAGCCGCTTACTATAAATGGCTGCATCGGGAAATTCCGAAGTGTGAGTTGGAAGATGTAGAGCTTGCAGAACTTATTAAAGAATATGATGAACGATTTAACCACATTTTAGGCTATCGGAGAATGGCGTCATGGATGAATCATTTTAACCATACGGATTATAGCTGTAAGTGTATCCACAGGATTATGAAAAAGTTAGGCATACATGCCATGATTAGAAAAAAGAAGAAAAAATATACATTGTCTACGCCTGAGATTACCACTGCGAACAAATTAAAACGTGATTTTATGGCAAGCAAGCCAAATGAAAAGTGGGTAACAGATGTGACAGAATTCAAGGTGCCGCAAGAGAATAAGAAACTGTATTTGAGTGCAATTCTTGATTTATATGACCGATACCCGGTTGCATATGTTATTAAAGCCAGAAATGACAACCGTCTTGTCTTCGAGACATTTGATAAGGCGGTGGGAGCAAATCCAAATGCAAAACCACTATTTCATAGAGACAGGGGATTTCAATATACAAGCAAAGTATTTCAAAGAAAGCTAAAAGAGCATGAAATAGACCAATCCATGTCACGAGTTGGTCATTGCATTGATAACGGTCCGACAGAGGGATTTTGGGGTATCATAAAATCGGAAATGTATCAGATGTATAAAATCACAGATGAAACATCGCTTAGGTATGCAATAAACGACTACATTCGATTTTACAGAGAAGAAAGACCACAGGAGAGATACCACTGTAAAACACCAGCAGAAGTGCGAAGAGAAGCTTTTTGTACAGACTCTCCGACAGAGTATTCAATTCCAGTAAACAAACGAATCCAAAAGTACAAAGAAAAATGGCGTGTAATCGAGTAGGGAAAGTTCATCTTTCCTACTCGCCGTACTGGGCGCCCGTCAACTCTGTTGACATTCCTCCTTTAGGTGCCCATATGCATAGAAAAACGACCACACATTACATGTGGTCGTTCATTAACACTTCATTTTAGATATTTAACCTGTCCACTTGACAGGGGGCATATCACATGATAGTCCTTTTTTTGTGTCAGAAAGTGAGGGGATATGGTAATTGATATTAACAAAAACAGTGATAATTATAAGGAAACGGTGGTGCTTGGACTGACCACAAAGCAACTAGTTTACTCTGTTTTATCCGTAGCAGTAGGTGGGGCATTGTCCCATAAGCGCAAACTTAAACAAAATATTCTTCTTAATTAGTAAACAGATCTAGCCAAGTTTTTTTATTATTTATCAGTTATTTTATTATTTACTGAATTACTTCTTCTATTATAACACTATTAAATTATTTATATATATTTAAACTTATGCATATTAATATCTTTTTATATTATATATTTTCAAAATATATAGATGGTTTGCTGTTATTGTTATTATAATCTTATAATTATAATTTACTAACATTTCCTCATGTCGGATGCTGGACCAATATGTGGTACATTGCCATGTAATATAGTTGGTATAAATTCTATTACTGTTAAACTTTTATGATGTGGAATTAAACCATTGTCATCCGCAAAATAATATATAGTAC
>VSNJ01000251.1 GCA_009774235.1 Lachnospiraceae bacterium | reverse complement strand
ATCCATAATAAATTACCCCCTGGCTTTTATTATGGCATAGGTCTCTATTTTTTACAAGTAAGTTAGTGCATATGGGGCTATCCCCTTGTGTCGGGTACTGTATCAAGAAGCTGCTTGCAAAGAAAAGCACCGAGCCGGAACGCTGAAAATGATAGATTTATGCCTTACATTGTGATAAAATCAACTCAACAGTTTACCACGAAAGGAAAGATACACCATGAAAAATATACTTATCATTCAAGGCGGGGGACGACCCAAAGGCAACACCGCACAATTAACGGCAAGTTTTGAAAAAGGCGCAGCGGACGCAGGACACAGCATTGAAACAATCTCCCTTTTGAAGAACGAGGTAAAAGGCTGTTTAGGCTGTAACGCCTGCCGTTATGGAAAGCCATGTATTCAGAAAGACAGCTTCAACGAACTTGTCCCCAAAATCAAAAATGCGGACTTGATTGTTTTTGCTTCCCCGCTTTATTTTTGGACTATATCATCAAGAATAAAAGCATTTATCGAAAGATTTTACTGTATTGCAGAGGAAGATAATAACCCGCCATTGGGACGCTATGAGAAATACCCCGTCAAAGACAGTGCGCTCCTTATGACCGCCGCTGATAATTTCTTTTGGACGTTTGAACAGGCAGCGTCCTATTATCAGTTTGCCATTGTCAATTACATAGGCTTCCATGACAAAGGTATGCTGCTTGCGGGCGGCTGCGGGGACACAAACGGGAAACCACAGATTGACAAAACAGACCATTTACAGAGAGCCTATGAGTTTGGGAAAAATATATATTCCTAAACCCAAAAGAAACTTATCAATCCTACATTTTTGAGAGTAATCGTTAATGCGGTTGCTCTTTTTTTACCCGAAAAAGGAGGAAATTTATATGCAGTTGGTAATCGCAGAAAAACCGAGCGTTGCAATGTCAATCGCCGCCGTAATCGGCGCAGGCGAAAGAAAGGACGGCTACATGGAGGGCGCAGGTTTTCTTGTTAGCTGGTGTGTGGGACACCTTGCGGGACTGGCAGACGCTACCCATTACGGGGATTTTAAGAAATGGCGTTATGAGGACTTGCCAATCCTGCCTCGGACGTGGGAAACCGTCATATCCTCGGACAAGGAGTAACAGTTTGAAACCTTGAAAAACCTCATGCACAGAAAAGACGTGGAAGCCCTTATATGCGCCACGGATGTTGGATAGTGCGGAGGGGCGACAAACAAATACAAATAAAAAAGGGACTTCCTCAATCCTTAAAAGGCTATGACAGCAACGGTTATAGTCTTTTTTCATGCGGTAATTACCGTATGAAATGAACTCCTATTCACACAAGCAGAGAAATACCCAACAATAGTATTCCGCAATCCAATATCCCGACAATAAGCCGAAGAAAATCATTTATCAGTACCAAAACCAATCAATCATATCAATCAATCCATCCATATCACAGGAGGGCAAAGACCATGAACAAAAAGCAGGAACAGCAGATTTTGGACTATTACAGCACCACAGACAAATATATCCATAGCAAGACACATTCCAATGCGCATCAGACTGTATTTACCAAAGAAAGCGACAAATACCAGTGGCTTGTGTTGGAGCAGAAAAGCCAGTGCGAAGTTGAGGTAAGGCAGACCGACGGTCATGGAACAATCACAGCAAGAGATAATTACGAACTGACAAGAAATATCCCTAAGTGCGTGGGCGTGGAGCGTTTATGTGAGGGCGCAAATTTTCAGATACCTTTTAACGATGATGAAGTCCATCTGATTTATCAGTTTGGGGAACAGGGCAAAGCGGAAACGGACGCCAGTTTGTCTGCTATTCTTCCGCAGATAAAGGACAGTGATACAAAGCAGATAGTAAGCTCTACTTTGAAGAAATTAAATGCCCTGTCAGAAGAAACGTGTGCGTAACTGACCGCCACCACCAAAAGACGGAAACTGACCGAGCGTGACCACTCCATAAAGACAAGGTTAGCCAAGGCAAAGGAACAGGCGAAACAGCCGACAGTTACCGAGAAAAAACAGCACAGAACCCAAAGCAAAGGAAAGGGGGATATGGCGCTATGAAACTTTCACGATACGAGCAGGAAACGATTGTCAATTATAACGCAGGAGAACAGACCGCCACCCTCTACACAAGAGATAAAGCAGTCATGCGGAAACTTGACACACTTGTTGCCGATTATCCCGACACATACAAGCTGACAGGGCAGGACGAGGTATCTAAGACCTATTCCTTTCCGAAGTCACACGTCAGTTACCTAAAGCCGAGGACAGTCAGCACCGAGCAGAGGGAACGGGCAAGGCAGATGATGATTAAGAGAAATAAAGGAAAAAATATTAAGGATTTTTTTATAGAAATATAAGTGGGTATATGATAATATGAAAAAGTTACATAGCAGTTGGACATATAAGAGGAGGTAACATGAAAAAAGCCAAAGGTATAGTGATAGTGCTATTATCTGTTATGCTTGCAGGTTGTTCAAAGATGAATAGTGAACAGCAACAGGATAATGCTATTACGGCAGAACAGCAAACAGAAGAAAACCAAAGTATACAGAGTACGGAAACCGTTAAAGAAAATGAAACACCTATTGTGACAGATAATATTGTTGATTATTCTGATTACTTTCAAGGAATTAGCGGTTGTGCTGTAATGTATGATGAATCATCAGACACATATTTTCTTTACGGCAAAGAGAAATGTGAAAAGCAAGTTTCGCCGTTGTCAACATTCAAGATTATATCTGCATTGGCAGGTTTGGAAAATAATGTGCTTGAAAACCAAACTTCCACAATGGAATATAGTGGTGTAAAATACCCCATTGGCACATGGAATTCAAATTTAACCTTAAAAGAAGCATTTGAAACTTCATGTGTATGGTATTTTCGGCAAGTTGTAGATATGGTTGGTCAAGAAAATATTCATGCTATGCTGAAAGAAATACAGTATGGAAATTGTGATATATCCGAATGGAACGGAAGTGAAACTAATTCATTGCCAGAGCTTAATGGATTTTGGTTAGAATCATCGTTAGAAATTTCTCCAAAACAACAAGTAGTTACGCTGAACTATATTTTTGGCAGTGAGAATAATTTTAGTACTGACAATTTGGAAGAATTGAAAAATATTATGCATATAGCAGAACTTGATAATGGTTCTTTATATGGAAAAACAGGTTCGGGAACTGACGGTAAAGCATGGTTTGTTGGCTTTATTGAAAAAAGTGATAATAAAATTTACTTTGCAATTTATCTTGATGATATGCAAAATAGAGAAGTAGTATCAGGAAATAAGGCAAAGGAAATAGCAATCAGTATTTTAAGTAATGAGGTATAGAAAATAATAAATTTGAAACGAAATGTAATATTGTTTACCTTTAGGTAGCGATTATCTTAACAGACAATCCGCTACCTTTTTTATTTTCAGAAACTATTTTAGAAAGAATGAGGTATCAGAAATGATTGGGAACAAACAGGAAATCAGCAAGGATTTAGAAAAAGCATTACAGGTATTGCAACAAGCAAAACAGCGTGTAGCCAACGAAAAGAAAAAGCAGAACGAGAAGAAACGGAAAGCCGAGAACCACCACAAGTACATCATGGGCGGCATTATCGTGAAGTATTTCCCCGACTGCTACTGTTATGACGAGGGCGAGTTAAACCGTATCTTATCGGTTGCATTGCAGACAAGGGAGTGTCAGCAGATTATATCTAAAATCAAAGCGGAAAGCCGAGAAACCACTCCCCCACAATCCACTCTTGCTAATGCCGAAAATGAAAGTGAGGGCGGTACGGAATGATAAGGGCAACGGAACTGGAAAGCCGAGGTAACGTATTCACCCCGTTTACGGGGTGCGCACATACCACCAGAGGTGGTATGTGCGCTCTCCGAGGGGCAAGTTTCACTTGCATGGACTCCTGCGGAGGGCGTTGTCTG
>VSNJ01000250.1 GCA_009774235.1 Lachnospiraceae bacterium | reverse complement strand
TTCTGATAACATAAGCATGACCTCCAATCGCTTTTTATTTTCCATTGGAGGTCATGCCCTTTTTATGGTATTTTTAAGGTGCACTTTTAAGTCTATAAAATTAAGGAACTCTTATATTTTATACAATGTATGAATCCACATTTTACTCATAATGAAATTATCTTCCAGACATACTTTATCAACATAATGCGGGAGACAGCCTAATGTATACTGATAAGCCAGATTTTTTTATCAACTTGTACAGCTCAATTTTTCCATAATGTACAGCCCATTTTTATATGTTGATTGTTGATATTTTTTCATAAGGAATTTTTTCAGATAGCACAGATAAACAGATACAGCATATCAATTTTTACACACTGTACAGCAGATATGCATTTATCAATCTTATTAACAGAAATAAAAAGAGGTCAACCCCTTAAATGAGTTGACCCCCATAATAAAAAGCCTACCAGTTTGATGTGATAGGCTTTTTATATTTGAGATCAAATTTACTCACTTGTATCTGGCTATTTTGGTAACCTTAGTGCCACTCACGACCCCCACCACTCCAGTCAAATTGACTGGAATCTTGGTACACTCCGCCACCAGGTGCCGGGTCTCCAGCTACTGCCCCACCATCACCATCGTCACCACCTGATTGTGACCCAGCAGGAGGTATTGGTGTTTGAGTATTTCCACTGCCACCATTACCTGCTCCATTGCCACCACCGTTACCACCGCTAGACTGTTGCCCACTTCCACCACCAGAGGACTGTTGCACAACAGCCTTTTCCATACCTAACAGCTTGCCACTGATATAAACATCACCTTCAGACTGCTCCACTCTAAACCAGTCATTGGCTGTTTTACCAGTCACATGCACTTGCGTATTCGTACTAAATGTTGTCACCACTTCAAAATCTGTACTATCTCCACTCCTTGCATTAGCTGATGTCTGAACGTACATCTGCAAATCAAGTTCCTCAACAATCTCTATGCCTGTTGATTCTTCTGAACTTTCTTCCTCCGGGCTTTCCTCAACCTCTGATGTACTTTCTTCATTTTCTGTACTTTCCACACTTTCCTCAACAGGCTTTTCCGTAGGCTCAACAGTGGGAGAGGGTGTAGGCTCCTTGCTCTCTGAACTTTCAGAACTTTCCATGCTCTCCGAACTCTCCACACTTTCCGCCTGCTTTTCCTCACTTACTGTCTCCGTAGGCTCTGCGCTCACTGGCTCCGCCTGCTTGCCACAACCACACATTGACAATGTAAGGGCAGTAATAATAATTGCTGACTTGAATAATTTCCTGTTTCTCATTTCTTCATCACCTTTCCTATAAACTTAAACAGACTTCCTACTGTATCAAATACTCCACCGCTGACATCCAATTCGCTCAACAGACTGAAATTGAAAAGACTGCAATCCTTAAAAAGTATGACTTTCTCACCAGATGAAACTTTCTTTTGAATCTCATGTTCAAATTCATCAAGCACAGCTTCCCCTCTTGGAGTGATACCCTCCACTTCTGGTATCCTGTCAGCTTTTATATGTTCCTCTGTTCCATCTGACAGGAGATAACCTTTTTCAGTCAGTTTACAGATATCCGCCACAAGCTGTTCATGTTCCTTATCGGATAAACTCTCTTCCAAAGTCCAGATTACTTCACTAAGGCTTGAAAGGTTCTCATGCTCGTCTGTAACAAATTCCTCCAATGACCGAATCAGTATCAATGTCTCTAACTGTTCTTTTGTAATATCCTGTGTATCCATGTACTTTTTCCTTTCGTTGACTGGTTTATTTACCGTTGATTATAGCACCTTTTGGCAGGGTCTGCAATCATTAGTTAATGTTGCAATCAATACTTCCGCCCTTTCGTGTATGCTATACACAAAAAGGAGACAGCAGACACATGATATACGGATTGGCAAAGAAACTAACACTGTTGCGTCAACAACATAAACTTTCACAGTCAGAGGTTGCCAGACGGCTTAACATTTCTTCCTCCGCTGTCTCTGCTTTTGAGGCAGAACAGATATCTCCATCACTGGAAACCCTTGTAAAACTTGCTAACCTGTACCATGTGTCAACAGACTATCTCCTTGGGGTAGACTATCCCAGAGACAAAGCTGTCCTTGATACTTCCGGCTTGAATAAACAGCAACTGACTGTATTACAGAATCTAATTGATGTAATGAAACAATAGGGTACACCCCATGAGCAGGGTGTACCTCTTATACTTTTCTCAACTTATCAAGCGTTTTATGTAATTCTGCCATATCACCAGCCCGCAACACTTCCAGATATGTTCTGACCGTATCCATCATTCCTGTCTCGTAACAATTCTCCTGTCTGTAAAAGTTCTCCATACCCAACAGCACAAAAAACAAAGTACCATCTATGCACCTCATTTTCCTTTCTATCTCTTCCATGTAATCATCAGCACGTCTGAGATACCTCCTCACTTTTTCTTTCTTCATTTCTTATGTACTCCTTTCCTTTAAAAATATTTTGGAATGGAATCATAACGCCGGGGCTAATCGAATACAAGCCCCAAAAATAAACCTTTTCCAATCTTTCAAATATACCTGTACTTCCACAATGCACCCCCCTCATTTTTCTGTGTGACAGATTTCAAATATACTTTCCTGTTTTCTACGCATTACCACATTTCAAATACACTTTACATATTCCCATATGTACCCTTTTCCCATACTCTTATTATCCATAAGTTCCCCTGTCAATCATCATGTAAAGCAGCACACTCATATCACACTCTTAGAGGGGAGGAGGACAATTATATATAGCCTTTAAGCCAGTCCAGCGCTCCTGTTCCGTGATTCATAATTTTGCTTTTTTGAATCACGACACTATCAGAAACTCTGCCGTCTGGTATTTGCACTGCCACCAGCGCAGACAATCGCAAAGTTGCTTTATCCCTTTCAACACGTCCCAAAATCTGGTGTTGATTTTTTTCGTAAAGTATGCAATAATTGATGTCATCATTCATGTATATTTCCTCCTTGTTCTGCCATTATTCTATCAAACTTTTATGGCATAAGCCATGTACACGATAGCAGAAATAAAGAGGCTGGATGGAAAATCAGGACAGTCCAAAAAGCCGGGTATACAGTCCCCTTTCTTTTTTATACATCCCATTTTATGATTTTCGGCAAATTGTCCATTGCAAAATTTTGTTTTGTATGATATTGCCAATATTTTATATTCTATTTATGCATGATGCATAATTCGAGTCATTTCCATTGATTCTTATTTCTTCCTGATGCGATACTGTTTTCTCAACAAGACAGGATTTTGTATTTACTAAAATCTGTCAGATGTATCCAGTCCATACATATCATTGTACTTTTCATTTTCATTTGTATTGTTTCTCCCTTATATGCTGGCTCTGCCGACAGCTTTTTATATTATCTGCAAATTTATGTACATGACAGCAATAGATATGTATTTGTGCTGATGCTGGAATATCGCAAAAGTAATGTACCTGTTATTGTCACCGAAAAACAGTTCCCGTTTTAGTCTGAAAATTTTTCCAGACGTTCAGAATTGTAATTTCAGAAAATTTTACAAAGGCACCTTATTCAAAAACCCCTATCCGTTTATTTTCTTCAAACCTTTTGAAATCCCCTTGAAATCAATATATTTTAACTTTAATCTCTTTTTAATTCGGAAAGAAAATCAGCAGTTTTAGAAATTTATACAAATTTATGATTTCGCTTTTCAGAAATCCAATTATTTTCCAATTGAAAACAGTTCTTACTTTAAAAATCAAAACTGTATCTTGAAACGTCAACTGTATCAATCATTCTGACTTACTGATTATCAAAGCCTTAATTATTGTTTTTTTGATATAAATGCTCCATAACTGTATTAAAAATAAACAGCAAAAAAGACAGCCACCCTGTAAGCAACTGCCTTTTTGTATTCAGATACTTTTCCGCAACCGTTTTCTGTATGCGGTA
>VSNJ01000025.1 GCA_009774235.1 Lachnospiraceae bacterium | reverse complement strand
TCTTACCAATCAATGAAAAGTACAGAACCAGGATTTTCAAGGATTAGGGATATTGTATATACTACCATATATTGGGTTGATTTGCAATATATTACATAATATTGTATGCCGGATTAGGATAAGTCCAGTTTCTGGAGGCACTAGTTATCATCTTTGTTTTTGCCAGACTTTATATTGAGGTTAGTAAGAAATTCTTTAACATCAATAAGTTTTTTATTTCTGGAAATAAACTTCATAGTTGGAAATGCATCTACAATACGTAAGTTTCCATTGAAAGGATGTTTTTTTAAGAAGGACGAATGTTTCTCAAAATAATTTTTGAAACGTTCTTCAATCTGTAGAAGCCTTGTATCAGTATTGTAAGCTTCTTTTAATATATTTATCTTCTGGGATATGGTTTCTTTTTTGCTACTGGAAGTTATTGTTCTTGCGGTTATAATTTCAAGAAGTGATTTAAAACGTATATCCTGGAGCTGGTTTTCTATTTCATTGCGGAAGTTATAAAGGATTTCCAGCTGTCTGCTGAAGTTTACTGTAGTAAATACTGTATATGTTAAATCAATAATTGTCAGAATAACAGCAATAATTAATAAATACCTGCCTTTTTTGTAGGGAACCATATTAATAATTTTTATAACAAGAGGTTCTAAAAAGTCAAATAAAAAAATTGATAAAAACCCCCAGAATAGAGAGGGGATTAGTGCGACCCTTCCCTGGAAATTATAAGGTTCATTAGAATAATCCCACCACTTGGCATGTGTTAGTTTTTCAAGGAGCAGTGCAACAATATATTCTGTTATAGTTGCAATGGCCATACCAGATATAAAAAGTAATGATGGATGTGCTTCAAGAGGCCTCAGGGTAACATATACAAGGGTTGCACCTGTGCCATACAAAGGAAGCAGCGGGCCAGTAAGAAAACCTCTGTTGATTAATTTCCTGTCTCTTATAGAAACAAAAGTGCTTTCATATATCCATCCAAAGAAACTGAAAATATAAAAATTCATTAATATAAAGTATGGTGATAATCCTAAAATCATAATTGTCCTCATTTCTGCCAGCTATGGCTTGTCTGTATAACAAGGCAGACAGCATATCAGAAGTCCATGTATAAATTCTTGTGTATAGTTCTGGTTTTTATAGTTAGAAATTATATAACATGTTTCACATGATGTCAAAAGCTGCTTACAAGCAATAAGGATTGCTGGTATCTAATTAGCAGAAAATGACAATGCGCAAAAAGCAGCACAGAAATAAGGGAAAACATGGAAATTTTTTCTTGCAATTACAAAATAGTTATGATAAACTATCATTTGTTAGTAAATACTAACTGCCAGCTGGTTTAGTGTTAATATGGATTTTTAGTAATTTAAGAGAGGAAAGAAATATGGTAAAAAGTAAAAAAATTATATCAACTGTTCTTTCTGCTGGTATTTTATTATCTTCACTGGCAGTAATAAATACGCAGAAAGTAAGTGCGGCAACAAGTTATATTTTAAATGCAAAAATTCCATACCATGATTTTTATGCGGCATATGGGACAGATACATTGAAAGGTGTTACAACAGATGGATATATAGATTCTGTGACATCAGCAACTTTGAGTAAAGCAAAGATGAACCAGGAAGGTGGTCTTTGTGCTGGTACATACTACTCAGAGGCTCCGGATGGAAGTGCAGTTTATATTGATGGAGTTGTATTTCCTGTAGTAGTTAGTGAGGAGGCTTACAAAGCATTAATTAAAGATGCCGGATATTCTGAAGCGGATTTCAATGAAATAGATGCGGATTCATACCCAGCTAATTATCTGGATGTAAAAGTTACAGATGGAAAGGCTGTTTATAGTGTGCCAGATATTGCAAGTACTAAAATTTCTGGTGTAAAAGCAGTATTAAATACAAATACAAGATATGGAGATTACCAGATATCCCTTTCAGGTGGAAGTATTGATGAAAATATTGCCCAAGGGAAAGCTGTGGTGTATGGAGTTATAATAAATACTGCAGAAAATAATAAATATCCTATGTATACGCTTGAAAATATATGGAGAAATACAGAGATTGCATGGTCAGCAGGTTTTGTAACAGAAACACATGGTTGTCCTCTGCGTCCAGATATTTATAAAAGTATAATGGGTGAAACTATTAATGGGATAACATATATTACAGATAAAGGAATATATGATATTGCTATTGAAGATATGTATATTCCTAAAAAAACTTCTAGTTCTGTAACGGCAGATAATGTAACTGCCAAAAATATAACAGAAATTACAACAAAACTTTCTAATATGCCTGCATCATTCCAGCCAGAAGTAAGTATTACTGGATTTGAAGCTGTGGCAGAACAGGTTTCTTCTGGAAATGGTACAGATGGAACGGTTAATTATATATATTCAGTTAAAGCAGATAAAATTGTACCTGATACATATACAATTACAGTAAAGGACTTATCCAAAGAGTATGCAGATATTGTAGCATCAGTTGATGTAAGAGGTGCCAATGTCACATTTGATGGTACTAAACTTATTATGGAACAACCTGCGGCTGGTGACAGTATTGCTAATTTTTTGGATAAAATCTCTGGGACAGAAGTAACTACACCAACAGGGGAAACCGTTACTTACCTTCCTAAGCTAGGAAGAGGGTCTGCTGTTATAGCTAATATCTTTGATGAAAACGGGAATTTAGATTTGTCTGCAAAATATGAATCAATTAAAGTGTCAGGCGGACATGGGAACCAGACAACTGAAATAATTGATGCAGGAGATGTTTTTGCAGCAGAAGGTACATATAAAGTTTCTGTTATAACAAGTGTCTATGATACAGTTACGTTTAATTTACAGGTAAATAAACAGGCAGCAGTGGACAACATAAATGTAGAAACAACTGTAAATAAACCTGCAAAGGTTATAATAAAAAGTGTTAAAAATAGTGGTAAAAAAACTATAACTGTAAAATGGAATAAAACAGAAAATGCAGATGGTTATGAAACCAGGTATGTAACAGGAGGAGATATTAAGAAAGCCAATGTAACAGGAACAGCTACAAGTATAAAGATAAAGAATCTGGAAAAGGGTAAAACATATAAGGTAAGTGTACGTGCATATAAAATTATAGATGGAAAGAGGTATAATGGAAGCTGGAGTAAAGTTTTAAAAGTGAAAGTGAAAAAATAATTTAGATTTAGAATGTGCAGATTTACCTTTATTATCTGGCAGGCATTTGGTTTAAAGGGAAAATACAGGCGCAATATGTGCCTGTGTTTTCCATAAAAAAGAAGGGGATTATTATATATGGAAAAAATTATAGCAGCAAAGACTATATATATAATTAAAAATATTTTGCCAGCAGTATTTTGTATAGGTATTATTATAACAGCGGTATATACAGGAGGTGCAAATCTCCAGGAAGTTCCCGCAAGGACAGAGATGGTTTTGGAAACACAGCCGCCAGTAATAGAAACCAGGTCTTTAACCAGTAAGAAAGTAAACAATATAAAAAAAGTAAAGAAAAATAAGGAAAACACAAAGGAAAATACAAAAACAGAAGTTAATATGGAAGGGCTTAAAGATGGTACATTTACTGGTACAGGTACGGGGTTTGGTGGTGAAATTAAAAGCTCAGTTACTATTAAAAATGGAAAAATAACTAATATAAAGATTTTGTCTGCTTCTGGTGAAACACCATCTTATTTAAAAAGAGCAAAGTCTGTTTTATCTCTGGTAATAGACAAACAGACATATAATGTTGATAGTGTTTCAGGTGCAACATATTCATCAAATGGTATAATTGAATCAATTAAAAATGCTTTAAAACTTGCCCAGGGAAAGAAACCATTAAAAGATAATACTGCACAATCTGCGGATAAAAAGAAAAAGAAATCTTCCAGCAAGGCAAAAGATAAAAGTGCAGGAAAAAAGAAGGCAAAAAATAAAATTCCAGCAAACACAAGTGGTTTAAAGGATGGATTGTATACAGGGACGGGGACAGGTTTTGGTGGTGAGATAAAAGTTAATGTCAGGATAAAGAAAGGTAAGATTAATAAAATTATTATTGTATCTGCTGGATTGGAAACGCCATCGTATTTTGATAAAGCCAAGGATATAATAGGGATTATAATAAAAAAGCAAAGTGCAGATGTTGATGCTGTATCAGGTGCAACGTATTCATCAAATGGCATAAAAGAAGCTGTAAATAATGCACTTATAAAGGCAGCAAAGAAAAAAGGGAAAGATACAGATAATAAAGATAAGGATAAAAAGGATAATAATAAAATAGATAATGATAATACAGACAGTAAAAAAGATGATGACAGTAGTGGGAATGATAATACAGATAGCGGCATAGATACAGATAATATTGAAAATAACAATACAGAAGATAATAACAATATAGAAGATAACGGGGAATGGGTTCTTATTTCAGAAATAAGTGAAGATTATATATATCCTGTAATTGCTTTTTGTGAACCATATAGTGATGACTTTGAAGGATATGATATTGGATTTAAAATAATTATTACAACTGTTATTACAGAAGAACAGAATGCTCTTAAATTAACAAGGATTACAACTAATACTTATGTGTCTGCAATAGAGCTTGGACAGGATACTATAGATTATGTAATGGAAACTGGAAACTGGGCTTTCCTGGATATGGCAGCGAATGGCACAGCAAAAGAGTTGGGGCTTTTTGAACAGCTGGTTTCAAGTAATTCTACAGAAAATTTTGATGTTGTATCAGGTGCAACATGTTCTTCTGATGCACTGGTATATGGAATAAAAAATACACTGGCAGATATAACACTTGGCAAGACTGTTGTTATTAATTAGTTGGAGGATTCTGGTAAAGCATGTTTAAGAATTTTATAATAAAATCTGCTTCACTTATAGTTATTATAGCTGGCATTGTATATTACCAGCGTAATGCACTGGCATGGAAGGCAAGTGAAGAAGCAAATAAAGCAGAGATAGCAGAAGTAGAGGAGTATAACAAAAACATGGCTGGTAAAGAGAAAGCAGCTTTGCAATTATACAATGATGGTGTATATAGTGCTTCTGCTGACGGTTTTGGCGGTATAATTAAAACTGAGGTAATAATAAATAACGGAAATATTGAAGAAGTTAATATTGTTGAGGCAGAAAATGAGGATAAGGCATATCTTAAGATGGCAATAGCTGTTATTAATGATATTATAGAGAAACAGTCAGCAGATGTAGATACAATTAGTGGTGCTACATATAGTTCAACAGGAATACTTAATTCTGTGGAAAAAGCACTTAGTAAAGCAAAAGGATAAAGTGGTTTGAGCAAGGATAAGGCAAAGGGAAATTTATATGGGAAAAAAGAAGAGGGATATTGACGGGATTGTAAGAGTAGTAATACAGCTGTTTTTCTTTATTATGCTGCCTGAGTTGTTCCAGGCAGCATTTTCAGGAGTAAAATATATTGCTTCACAGATGCATGGGAGCAAAAGTATAGAAATGGTGCCATTTATAATGTATCTTATTATCCTTACAGGGTTTACTATTGTATCTGGCAGATTTTTTTGTGGTTTTGCATGTGCGTTTGGAAGTTTTGGAGATGTAGTATATACCATGTCAAAGTTTATACAAAAGAAGTTAAATAAAAGGTTTCCTGTTATACCAGGAAAAGTATGTATCTATCTGCAGAAATTAAAGTACATAATACTTGCTGGAATTATTTTGCTTTGTTTTAATGGTATGTATGGATTTTTCTCATTAAACAGCCCATGGGCAGTTTTTTCAAAGTTAAGGGCATTTGAATTTAAAAACGCATTTACTGTTACAGGAATAATATTGTTTATATTAATAATAACAGGGATGTGTATTCAAGAACGGTTTTTCTGCCAGTTCCTATGTCCTATGGGGGCAGTGTTTGCGCTGCTTCCTGTTATAACATTGCAATATCCAAAGAAAAGAGAAGATATATGTTTAAAAGGATGCAAATTATGTGTAAAGAATTGTCCAGTTAGTATAAATCCGGGAAGCAGGGAACGTATAGGTGAATGTATAGGATGTAATAAATGTGTATCAGGATGCCCAGTATCAAGCATGCATATACTGAAAAGTATAAACCATAATATATTTTCAATTATAAAGGCAGTGCTTCTTTTTATATTAGTGTATATTTTTATATAATGCCATGTCCTGGGAAACAGTATGGTATTACAGTAATTTGCCACGCACATTTATAAATTATATATATATAATATTATAACTTGGTTTTTAACAGGAGACAGTTTATGCTTGAAGTTAAACCTTATAACAGGCAGCATGCATATGCGTATGCTGCAAGATGGGCTTATGAGAGGAATCCATTGTTCTATAATTTTACGGGTATTGGGGGTGATTGTACAAGTTTTGTGTCACAGTGTATTTATGCGGGCTGTTGTGAAATGAATTATGATGAGGTTAATGGATGGTATTATTCTGGCATTAATGACCGTTCACCATCATGGGCAGGTGTTTCCTTTTTCTATGGGTTTATTACTACCAATACATTAAATGGACCGTTTGGTTATGAAACAGATATAGAGTCAGTTGAAATAGGGGACGCTGTACAACTTATGAATGATATGGACAGATATTACCATACCCTTATAGTAACTGGTTTTGATAATGGCAGTATTCTGGTAAGTGCCCATTCAGATGATGCTTTTAACAGAAGGCTTGACAGTTATAATTATGCAGGTGTGCGTTATATACACATTGAGGGGTTCAGAGAATATGTAAGGGATAAAGAAGTTTGTTTTAATAACTTTTATGAAGGAATCAGCCTTCATTCATAGTAATATATTTAGTGGTAATGATGGGTTGGCCGGGTATACCTGGGAATTAAGATAAGTTTATCTGCATAAGCCTATTGCTGCTTTACTTTTAAATCTTGTGTGTTATAATTAGTAAGTAAAAGGTAACAGAAAAGTTTTAATTTAACAGGAAGGAAGTATTATGAGCCAGATAAGAGATATTGGACTTTCACCTTCAGGTGAACACAAGATTGAATGGGTAAGAAGGAACTGTCCGCTTCTGCGTAGTTTAGAAGAGGATTTTTCAAAAACTAAGCCATTTGCAGGAAAAAGGATTGCGCTTTCAATCCATCTTGAAGCAAAGACAGCATATTTATGTAAGGTTCTCGCAGCAGGCGGGGCAGAGATGTTTATTACAGGCAGCAACCCCCTTTCAACACAGGATGATGTGGCAGCAGCACTTGTAACAGCAGGGCTTAATGTATTTGCATGGCATGGTGCTACAGATGATGAGTACAATGCACATATATCAGAAACACTTTCACACCAGGCTAATATTATTATAGATGATGGCGGAGACCTGGTGCATATGCTCCATACATCTAAGAAAGACCAGTTACAGTATGTTATTGGCGGATGTGAGGAGACTACTACAGGAATAATACGTTTACAGGCTATGGATGCTGCCGGGCAGCTTGAATTTCCAATGGTGCTTGTAAATAATGCTGACTGTAAGCATCTTTTTGACAACAGGTATGGGACAGGACAGTCTGTATGGGATGGGATTAACAGGACTACTAACCTTATTGTTGCAGGCAAGATTGTAGTAGTAGCAGGATATGGCTGGTGTGGCAAAGGTGTATCAATGAGGGCAAAGGCTCTTGGTGCACGTGTAATTGTTACAGAGATTGACCCTGTTAAGGCTATAGAGGCTGTAATGGACGGATTTGAAGTAATGCCTATGAAAGATGCTGCAAAGTATGGTGACTTCTTTGTTACAGTTACAGGCTGTGCAGGTGTAATAGATGAAGAGGACTTCATGGAGATGAAAGAAGGGGCAATACTTTGTAATGCAGGACATTTTGATGTGGAAATTGACATGAAGCGTCTCCGTGAAATTGCAGTTAGCAGTGAAGAGATGCGTAATAATATTATTGGGTATAAGCTTCCTAATGGAGTGACAATTTATGTGCTTGCAGAGGGACGTCTTGTAAACCTTGCAGCAGGTGACGGCCATCCAGCGGAAATTATGGATATGAGCTTTGCAATACAGGCACTAAGTGCTAAGTATCTTGTTGAACATGAGAAAGAGCTTAAAGAAAAGATAATCGATGTTCCAAAAGAAGTTGATATGGAAGTTGCACGCCGTAAACTTGGCTTCCTTGGCAAAGAGATTGATGTACTTACCCCATACCAGACAGAATATCTGAATAGTTCATCTCTTTAATTTATAAATAAGCTGTGTTACAGAAATGGAGAAAACTATGGAACTTGAGAAAACTACGGTAATGTCAGCAATTGTATGGGTAGCAGGTGTACTGGCAGAGGTAATATTCCGTGATGCTTTGTCAAAAAGTATATTTGGCATAGTGTTAAGTATAATAATTGCAGTTATTGTGCTTGTAGCAACGTATTTTATAATAGATGGAATAAATACTATTTTATCTAACAGGGGAAGTGATGCATGGGACAAACTTTATGGATACCAGGAAAGAATGTTCCAGATGCTTAATACAAAGCTTGAAGAGCAGATAAGCCTTGAAAGATCTATTTATGACAGTCTTAATGGGCTTGGGATGGTAAGCCAGGAATACCAGGAAAAGGCCAAGTCAATGTTTGATAATTCTGGTGAAGATGAAACGGCAGAATTAATGACATTGGAGCAGGCTGTAGAAAAGATTAATGAAAATACCCTTAATTCAGCAAAGCTTATTGCTAAGTATGAGGTAAAGAATTCAGAAAGTATTAAGGAAATACTTGATTTAATTTTAGAAAGAATTCCTGGGACTTTGGATAGTGATGACAATATACAGCGGGCAGAAGGTATTGGAACTGGTGTCATGGCAGAAGATAGCAATAGTAAAGAACTTCTGGAAAACAGCAGGGAACTTGTTGGAACAAGTAAAGAACTGCTTGAAAGTACAACAGGAATTGCAGAAAATATAATGCTTCTGGTTTCAGGCAGCAAGGAGCTTTCAGACATTAATAAAGAGCAGCTTTCTAAGCTTTTAGCTATTGAAACAGCAGTTAATAATATTGAAAATGTAAATCCAGATGAGATTAAGACCTATATGGATAAGGTGGTTACATTAATTAATTCACGCCAGGCAGGGACGATATCTCCAAGGACACAGGCGTCCAGGGCGGCTTCTGCGGATACTTCACAGAAGAAACCAGGAGCACCTGTTTCTGCACTTGACAGGCTTAAGGCAAGCCAGAAAGCAGAATAAGATATTTTATAAAATAAAAGGGACTGTTGTACTAAGTAAAATGTGTACAAGATACAATATAATAGAAATTTTTTCTATTATATCCTGTACTGTTATTTCTTAGTGCAGCAGCCCCTTTTTGGGGAATTTGCTCTATAATAAAAACAGGGATGTCCAGGCATCCCTGTTTCATAAACTTCCACTTGGAAATTTCATATAACAATAATTATTTCTATATTTACTTTTTAATATTTTTCTGGAAACGTTCAATTTCATTTGCAACTACACCGCTTAATGCAAGCAGGCATATAAGGTTTGGTATTGCCATAAGTGCATTGGCAATATCTGAGAACTTCCATGCTATTTCAAGAGTTGTTGTAGCGCCAATGTATGCAATTAGTGAAAAGAATATACGGTAAAATATATTATATTTATGTGTACCAAAAATATATTCAAATGCTTTTTCACCATGATATTCCCATCCTAATATTGTGGAAAATGCAAATAAGGTAATTCCTATGCAGACCAGCCAGCCGCCAACATTGCCAAGTACAGTTTTAAATGCTTTTATTGTAAGTGCTGAACCAACTGTAAGTTCTTTATATTCATAAGAAAAATCATTACCAAATATATATTCATTATTGCCGGAATCTTTCCATGTACCTTCAAGTGTTTCTGTAGAAGCTGTGTTGTCTGTATTCCTGGTAAGCAGTATTTCTTTGTCTTCTTTTGGATTGCCAAGCTTAAGTGTTGCAATGCCATTTTGGTAAGTTAATTCTGTAGTGTAAAGTGTTGTTTTGGTTATATCACCATCATTAACAGTTATTGAAACAGATGGCTGGCTGCCAGAATCTTCACTTATATATGAATAACTGCCTGTTGCCACTGTATCAGTTGTTCCAAGTACACCAGAGCTTGCAATGCACAGACCTGTAATTGTACATACAACAATAGTGTCCCAGAATGTACCTGTCATATTAATATATCCTTGCTGTACAGGGTCATTAGTAGATGCGGCGGCAGCAGTAATAGCAGCAGAACCCATGCCAGCTTCATTAGAAAATACACCACGTGCAACACCAAAGCGTAGGGCTTGTGTCATTGAAGCAACAATGCTTCCGCAAAGTCCGCCGCCAACCGCTTTTACAGAAAATGCCATTTTAAAAATCATTGCAACACCAGCAGGAATGTTGCTTATATTGCCTATTATTACAACAAGTCCTGCTATTATGTAAAATACGGCCATAAGAGGTACTACTACCTGGGATACTTTAGATATAGACTTGATGCCGCCAAGAATAATTAAAAGTGCAAGTACAGTGATTATAATACCTGTAATTGTAACAGGTACATTGAAAGTTGATTCAAGTGCTGTTGAAATAGAGTTTGCCTGTGTAAGGTTTCCGATGCCAAATGATGCTATAACTGCAAATAATGCGAAGAACCATCCAAGTACAGCACCAAGCTTTTTATGTTTAAAAGCTTTCTTCATTGTGTACATAGGCCCGCCAGACATTTCACCTTTTTCATTGGTTTCACGGTATTTAATGGCAAGCATACACTCACTGAATTTGGATGTAAGGCCGAAAGCAGCAGATATCCACATCCATATAAGGGCACCAGGACCGCCAGATACCATTGCTGTGGCTACACCAACTATATTGCCTGTACCAATAGTGGCAGCCAGTGCAGTTGTAAGTGCTGAGAATGGGGAAACATCACCATCACCTTTTTTCTGGCGTGCCTCTTTGCTAAGTACACTTTTCAGTGCATAAGGAAGATTGCGCCAGCATAATGCTTTTGTGCGTATTGTAAGGAATGCGCCCGTACCAACTAGAAGAACCAGCATAACAGGCCCCCATACAAAATCATCAATGATGTTAAGGACATCTGTAAGGTTTTCAATAAACTTATCCATATTTTACACCTAGCCCCAAGTAGAATATTTTCATTTGAGGCGCAAACATAAAGAGTGGAGTACCAATGTTTGCATTTTATCCTTTCTTCTTTTTTCTTTTAACCTTAACCTTTTCTGCGTGTAAGCGCAGTATCTGTCCTGGGACAGTGGTATATATGGGGACAGCCTTCACTATCCAATAATAAAAGACCGCGCATAATGAGATAGAATACATTATGCGTGGCCTTCATTGACCACTATATAAAAAATGATTTACTCTTACATTTTATACCAGGAACATGTTGTTAGTTTATCATAATAACTGGCAGATTTCAAGGGAGATATTAAATTTTTATAAATTATTGTGTGCTTTCCAGCGTTCATAACCTCCATTAATGCTGATTATCGGGTATCCCATGCGTGCAAGGTCCCTTGCTGTAAGCAGGCTTATATTGCCCCTTGCACAATAGAGTATAATCCAGGCTGGGTTTGTATTATATGCCATAAGCATACTGCCAATATTTTTCTCAAGTTTTTCCCAGTCAGCCCATACTGCCCCAGGAATATGTTCCTTTTGGAAATCCTCTTTTTCCCGTAAATCTATTAATATAGTGTTGTATCTGTCCAGATAATATTCCAGGTCTCCAGGTGAAATTATCTTAAAGGTCATAGGCTTTCTCCTGGCAAAAAGTATTACTATATTCTATGCAGGTATCAGAAAAACGACAGTGGCAGTACAATATGTACTGCCACATAATAAAATTATTAATGGAAATTTAATAATTTATTATTCAGTTTTGTATAAAATTACATTAAAACTTATCTGCCCTGGCTAGAAGTGTTAGTGCTGTTAGAACTTTTACTGGTTTCATTTGAGCTGCTGTTAGAACTTCTGCCACAGTTATTAGCATTGCTTGATTTATTAGAGCTCTTGTTCTGGCTCTTGTCAGTGCTGCTGTTCTGGCTCTTATTCTGGCTGTTGTTAGAAGTGCTGTTTGATGAGTTGTTGTTAGAAGAAGTGTTGTTTAAATAACTTGAATTTTTAGACATAATAACCTCTTTTCTGTGCTTTGCACAATTAATATTTTGTGGGGAACCCACAAGTTGTTTTGGAACATCTATATTATTTGCAGGATGGATGAAATTATTCTTGAAAAAATAAAAAATATAATTATAGAAAATTGTAAGAAATAATTATAGTGCATTGGTATACAACTTATGATATAATGTATTATCCATATAACTAATATGGTCGGGCATACAGGACTTTTATTGGACTGTGTGCTTGTAAACTTAAATTATAGGAGGACAGAGATGAAAGAACTGCTAATTGTGGATAAGTTACATAAAACTTTTAAGCTTTCAGCTAAACAGCAGAAGCTTGAACATACAAATAGCAAAGTGAAGGTTGCTGTTGACGGCATTTCATTTAAGGCTTATGAAGGAGAGGTTTTTGGGCTTCTAGGGCCTAATGGTGCAGGAAAGACCACAACGCTGCGCATGCTTGCAACTCTTATTAAACCTGATGGTGGTGATGCGCTGGTGGATGGTTCAAGTATTGTAAATGAAGCAGACATGGTAAGACAGAAAATAGGGTTTCTTACAAGTGAATTAAAGCTTGAAGAGTTTTTTACGCCAAATTATTTATATGACTTCTTTTCAGAGCTTCATGGTGTGCCAGATGATGTAAGGGATAAAAGGAAGAATGAGATATTTGGGCTTTTTGGTATAGGAAAGTTTGCAGAAGTAAAGGTAGCAGACCTTTCTACAGGAATGAAACAAAAGGTTTCGCTTGCAGTTTCCATAGTACATGACCCTGATATAATTATATTTGATGAACCTACCAATGGACTTGATGTGCTTACAGCAAGGGTGGTTACAGATTTTATACAGACACTTAAGGAACGTGGCAAGACTATAATTGTATCAACACATATTTTCAGCCTTATTGAAAGAGTATGTGACAGGGTTGGTATTATTATTAATGGTAAAATGATAAAATGTGATACTTTGGAAAATATTAAGGCAGGACAGAGCCTTGAAGACAGGTTTTTTGATATTTATAAGGAAACTGTTGGTGAAGAGGCATAATTGGTTGTTAATGGCTGGAAGAGATTAGCGGAGGTAGATTGAAAAATCATTCTAAGGCTGCAAAAAACGCATCCCAGGAATGATTACGGTTTCAATCTTGGAAAAATGCAAAACAGCATTTTTCATTACTCTTTGAGCTGCAGAAAGTGCGGCATGGAGGATTATATATGAAGAATACAATTATTACTATATTAAAGAAAGAATTAAAGAGATTTTTTAGTGACAAGCGTATGGCATTCAGTACAGTGCTTATGCCTGGTATTATGATATTTGTGCTTTATAATTTTATGGGTGATGCTATAAATAACATGGTTACAGTTGATGATAATTATGTATACCAGATTGAAAGTACAAATATGCCTGGAGACATAAAGACAATGATGGATAGTGCAGGGATTGCCAGTAAGATAACTGACATAGATGCAGGCAGTGCAGAGAAAGCTAAGGAGAAAATCAGTAATGATGAAAGCGGGCTTGACTTATATCTGGTTTTTCCAGAGAATTTTGAAAGTGATGTTGCAACATATGACAGTACTTCTGGAAATAAGGCACCACAAGTGGAGGTTTATTATAATTCAGCATCTACAGAATCGCAGGCTGTTTATGGAATGTTTATAGAAATGATGGATTCATATGAGGCAGCAATGACTAATAAGTTTGATATTAATGCAGATGAAAGTGTCAAATATGACCTTGCAAGTGAAAATGATGCAGCAGCTTCTGTATTTTCATCTATGCTGCCTATGCTGCTTTTGATGTTTGTGTTTAGTGCATGTATGGCTGTAGGCCCTGAATCTATTTCTGGTGAAAAGGAAAGAGGTACAATAGCGACAATGCTTGTAACACCAGCTAAGAGAAGCCATATAGCACTTGGAAAGATTATGGCATTGTCAATTATTGCCCTTTTAAGCGGCCTGTCAAGTACAGTCGGAACAATGCTTTCACTTCCAAAGATTGCTAATGTAGGAGAGTCAGATATTAAGACAAATGTATATGGTGTAAGTGACTATCTGCTGCTTGCTGTTGTAATACTTGCAGCGGTACTGCTTATTGTAACACTTATATCAATAATATCAGCGTTTGCTAAGAGTACAAAGGAGGCAAATACCTATATTACACCACTTATGATAGTAGTTATGTTAGTGGGGTTAAGTGGTATGTTTATTGATGGTACAAAGACAGAATTGTATTATTATGTAATTCCAATTTATAACAGTGTCCAGGCAATGACAGGGATTTTTTCACTGGATATAATGCCTTCTGGCATGATTGTTTCTGTTATAAGTAATATTATATATACAGGGATAGGTGTATTTGTACTTACAAGGATGTTTAATAATGAAAAGATAATGTTTAATAAATAATATCACAGGTAACAGAAGCTTTACTGTGATATATTATAGTAAATTTAAGTTTCCCCATTTTTTAATACACAGGTATTTTGGGATTTGCCAGAGTAATATAATCTTTGTGTATAAGAAATGGGGAAATTTAAATGCAATAAAATATTGCTGTAAGCATGGATTTGCAGTATACTACATATGGTACAGATAAATATGCAAAAAAAAGGAGGGCAATATTATGTGGGCATACGAAAGTGTATTTTATCAGATTTACCCATTAGGATTCTGTGGAGCGCCATTTGAGAATGACGGGGTGGAAGAGCACCGTATTTTAAAAGTGATTGGCTGGATTCCGCATATTGTAAAGCTGGGAGCTGATGCTATATATTTTTCACCTGTGTTTGAGTCTGATACACATGGCTATAACACAAGGAATTTTAAAAAGATTGACTGCAGGCTTGGCAGCAATAATGATTTTACAAAAGTTTGTGAGGAACTGCACAAAGAAGGTATAAAGGTTGTGCTTGATGGTGTATTTAACCATGTAGGACGTGGGTTCTGGGCATTCCAGGATGTTCTTGCTAACAGGGAGAATTCCAGGTACCGTGACTGGTTTAATATTAATTTTGGAGGCAACTCTAATTATAATGATGGTTTATGGTATGAGGGCTGGGAAGGCAATTATGACCTTGTAAAGCTGAATTTGCGCAATGAGGAGGTTATACAGCATATTTTTGATGCAGTGAAGTACTGGATTGAAACATTTGATATTGACGGGCTGCGCCTGGATGTAGCATACTGCCTGGACAAGGATTTCTTAAAAAGGCTGCGCCAGTTTACAGATTCACTAAAAGAAGAATTCTTTATTGTAGGTGAAACTCTTCATGGTGATTATAAGCAGTGGGCAAATAATGATATGTGTCATTCTGTTACTAATTATGAGTGTTATAAAGGGCTTTATTCAAGCTTTAACAGCATGAATATGTTTGAGATATGCCATTCACTTGCAAGGCAGTATGGACCAGAGGAATGGACTCTCTATAAAGGCATGCACCTGTTGAGTTTTGTAGATAACCATGACGTAACCCGTATTGCAAGCAACCTGTCAAATGAAAAGCATTTGCCATTAATTTATGCATTGAATTTCGGTATGCCAGGTATTCCTTGTGTATATTATGGAAGTGAGTGGGGCACAAAGGCAAATAAGAGTGAGGGAGACCCTGCACTCCGTGCATGCTTTGAAGAACCTGTGTTTGGAGAGCTGGCAGAGTGGATTGCTAAGCTTGCTAAAGCTAAGAAAGGCAGTAAGGCTTTGAATTATGGTAATTACCGCAACATTGTGCTTACAAACCACCAGTGCATATTTGAACGTGCTTGTGAAGGTGAGAGGGTACTTGTAGCAATTAACGCATCTGATGAACCATATGTTGCACACTTTGATGCAGGCTGTGGTATGGCAGAGGATTTGATTACTGGAAAACCACATGATTTTGGGGGAGGAAGTGAGCTTCCACCATATTACGCAGCATTCTGGCTTATGGAAAAGTAAGTTGTAAGTTGTGTGGTTTTGACAGTTTAGTTTTGTAAATAATGTATATACCAATAATATGGGAGAAATATAATGAAAAAGATATTTAAAAAGATTGCTTTTATTCTTGTTGCAGTGCTGGTTTTACAAGGGATTGTACCATATAATGTGTCACATATAAATGCAGCAAAACAGAAGAAGCTGAAAATTAGTGCAAACAAAATTGTTCTTTATATAGGGCAGTCTAAGAAGCTTACAGTAAAGGGAGCGTCTAAAAAGGTAAAGTGGTCTTCTAGTAAACCTAAAGTTGCAAGTGTATCTAAATCTGGAAAAGTAAAGGCTAAAAAGACTGGACAAGCTATTATTACAGCAAAATCATCTGGAAAAAAAGTTGTATGTAAGGTGAAGGTAGTACAACGTAAAATACCTTCTGTAACACCAGCACCATCAGTATCACCACAAAGAACTCCAGAAATAGTAGTACCAGTAATTACAGATGTTCCGTCTGTAACAGTAACTCCTATGGTGACAAATGGCCCAGTACCAACAAAGATGCCAGTACCAACTGTAACACCAGTGCCAACGAAGACACCAGTGCCAACGAGGACACCAGTGCCAACGAGAACACCAGTGCCAACGAGGACACCAGTGCCAACGAGAACACCAGTGCCAACGAAGACGCCAGAACCAGCAAAAACACCAGTGCCAACAAAAACGCCAGTACCAACTGGAACACCGGCGCCAGCTAAAACACCAGAACCAACAAAAACACCAGCTACTACAGCACCAGTGACAGGTGGAGATATTACAACAAATACACCAGAACCAGTAATTACACCAATGCCAACAAATATACCAGAACCAACAAATACACCAGAACCAGCAGCTACAGTTAATCCAGTGCCAGAAACACCAGTTCCCGTTACACCTGCTCCTGTACCAGAACCAACATTGGAACCAGAAAATACACCAGTTCCTGTTAAAGAAGTAAAAGTTAGTACAGGGGATAAGGAAATTGTTATAGGTGAAAGTGTAGCACAATTAAAAGAAGATTTTGGGGAACCATCGAGAATTGATGAAACAATGTATATATATGATTATTATATTTATAACTCAGACTATACAAAATTTGTAATGGCGGCTGTTGCAGATGGTAAGGTTGTAGGTGTATATACAGATGCACTTGGTTTTTCATATGATACTTTAAATACTGGTTCAGGAATTGAAGATGTTAATAAATTATTTAATAAATCATATACAATAGATAAAGAGCGTTCTTTTACCAGTGATGGATATTCATATAAAATATTTTTTGATACTCTTGATACACAGAAAATTACAGGTATGCAGGTGGTAAAAAGTGATGCTGCTAAAAGAACTGGCAATCCATATGATGAAACAATATTAAAAAATATATCACTGGAAATTTTTGATTTAACTAATTCAATACGTGCAAGGAATGGCGTTGCGTTATTAGAATGGTGTGATATAGCAGCAGGTACAGCAAAGGCGCATAGCCAGGATATGGCAGATAAGGATTATTTTGACCATACAAACCTTGAAGGACTTGATCCATTCCAGCGTATGAAAAATGCAGGAATTGTATATGGTTATGCAGGTGAAAATATTAGTGCAGGACGTGAAACATCTATATCAGCTGCAAATGGGTGGTTTAATTCAAAAGGACACCGTTCTAATATGTTAGATAGTAATTTTACACGTCTTGGTACAGGATATGCATATAACAGTAACAGTACATATGGATATTATGGTACACAGAATTTTTACACTCCAATATGATATTTTACTGTTTTTGTCTAGCTGGAACATATTTTTTATAAAAGAAATCCACCCTTGACAAAGTATATAAAGCATACTAAAATATTCCATGTACATGACAGGAGTTATTATATCCATGTACAGCAAAATAGGTAGTTATGAATGTTTTGGCTTTCATCCTGTTTGTGCAGGGTGAAAGCTTTTCTTTATTATATATTAAATTTAATTACCCAGGAAAGGAAACAGCAGATATGTATGAGAAAGTATCAACTGATTTAAACTTTGTTGCACGTGAGAAAAATATTGGAAAATTCTGGCGTAACCAGCAGATTTTTGAGAAATCAATGAAAGCAAGGGAAGGATGCCCTGTATACACATTTTATGACGGGCCTCCGACAGCTAATGGCAAGCCACATATAGGGCATGTACTGACACGTGTTATTAAAGATATGATACCACGTTATAAGACAATGAAAGGTTATATGGTGCCACGTAAGGCAGGCTGGGATACACATGGGCTTCCAGTAGAGCTTGAGGTTGAGAAACTTCTGGGTCTCAATGGTAAAGAACAGATAGAAGAGTATGGGATGGAGCCTTTTATTAAAAAGTGCAGGGAGTCTGTCTGGAAATATAAAGGAATGTGGGAAGATTTCTCTGGAACAGTTGGTTTCTGGGCAGATATGGACAATCCATATGTAACATATGACAATGATTTTATAGAGTCTGAATGGTGGGCTTTAAAAGAGATATGGAATAAAAAGCTTTTATATAAAGGTTTTAAAATTGTGCCTTATTGCCCACGCTGCGGAACACCTCTTTCTTCACAGGAAGTTGCACAGGGATATAAGCTTGTAAAAGAACGTTCTGCAATAGTACGCTTTAAAGTATCAGATGAAGATGCATATTTCCTGGCATGGACAACAACTCCATGGACACTTCCATCCAATGTCGGGCTTTGTGTAAACCCTGGTGAAACATATTGTAAAGTCAAGGCAGCAGATGGTTACACATATTATATGGCAAAAGCCCTTCTTGATAATGTTCTTTCACGCCTGGCAGATGAAGAGGGTGGCAAGGCTTATGAGATACTTGAAGAGTATACAGGTAAAGACCTGGAGCATAAGAAATATGAACCTTTATATGGATGTGCAGCAGAAGTGGCGGAGAAACAGCATAAAGAGGGATTTTTTGTAACATGTGACACATATGTTACTATGACAGATGGTACAGGAATAGTCCATATTGCGCCTGCATTTGGTGAAGATGATGCTAATGTAGGACGTAAATATAATCTTCCGTTCGTACAGTTTGTAGATGAAAAGGGTGAAATGACACAGGAAACACCATTTGCAGGGCTTTTTGTAAAAAAAGCAGACCCAGAGGTACTTAAAGACCTTGATAAGCGTGGACAGCTTTTTGCAGCGCCTAAGTTTGAGCATGATTACCCTCATTGCTGGAGATGCGATACACCACTTATTTATTATGCACGTGAATCATGGTTTATAAAGATGACAGAAGTTAAGGATGACCTTGTGCGCAATAATAATACAGTAAACTGGATTCCAGATTCTATTGGTACAGGGCGTTTTGGCAACTGGCTTGAAAATATACAAGACTGGGGTATTTCACGTAACCGTTACTGGGGTACACCACTTAATATATGGGAATGTGAAAGCTGTGGTCACCAGGATGCTGTTGGAAGCAGGGCAGAACTTGCAGAACGCAGCGGCAATCCTGATGATGTAAACAGGGAGCTGCACAGGCCTTATATAGATGAAGTTACATTTAAGTGTCCAGAATGTGGCGGTCTTATGAAACGTGTGCCAGAAGTTATAGACTGTTGGTTTGATTCTGGTGCTATGCCATTTGCACAGCACCACTATCCATTTGAAAATAAAGAATTATTTGAACAGCAGTTCCCAGCACAGTTTATTTCAGAAGCTGTAGACCAGACAAGGGGATGGTTCTATTCATTAATGGCAGAGTCAACACTTTTATTTAACAAAGCTCCTTATGAAAATGTTATAGTCCTTGGACATGTACAAGATGAAAACGGACAGAAGATGAGCAAATCTAAGGGAAATGCCATTGACCCGTTTGAAGCGCTTGAAACTTATGGTGCAGATGCAATACGCTGGTATTTTTATATTAACAGTGCTCCTTGGCTTCCAAACCGTTTCCATGGTAAGGCAGTCCAGGAAGGACAGCGTAAATTTATGGGTACTCTATGGAACACTTATGCATTCTTTGTACTTTATGCCAATATAGATGAATTTGATGCTACAAAATACACACTGGATTATGACAAACTTGCTGTTATTGATAAATGGCTGCTTTCACGCCTTAACAGCACAGTAAAAGAGGTTGATGAAAACCTTGCTGCTTACCGTATACCTGAAACAGCTAAAGCACTGCAGAAGTTTACAGATGAGATGAGCAACTGGTATGTAAGACGCTGCCGTGAGCGTTTCTGGGCAAAGGGAATGGAACAGGATAAAATTAATGCATATATGACACTGTATACTGCACTTGTAACAATTTCTAAGGCAGCAGCACCTATGGTTCCATTTATGACAGAAGATATATATTTAAACCTTGTATGCAGTACAGATAAAAATGCGCCAGAAAGTATTCATCTTTGTGACTTCCCAGAGGTTTGTGAGGAAGTTATAGATACAAAGCTTGAAGAGGATATGGAAACTGTACTTGAGGCAGTTGTTATAGGACGTGCATGCAGGAATACTGCTAATATCAAGAACCGCCAGCCTATAAGCAAAATGTTTATAAAAGCGGGGGAAGGTCTTTCAGAGTTTTATCTTGATATTATTAAAGAAGAGCTTAATGTAAAAGAGGCAGTCCTTAAAGATGATGTCAGCAGCCTTACAACATACAGCTTTAAACCACAGCTTAAGACACTTGGGCGCAGGTTTGGAAAGAATATTAATGCTGTTAAGGAAATACTTGCAGGACTTGACGGACAAAAGGCAATGGAAGAGATAAATACAAAAGGGACTCTTGCTATTACTGTTGATGGTAAAGAAGAATTACTTGAAAAGGATGACCTTTTAATTGAAGCTGCCCAGATAGAGGGGTATATTTCTGGTACAGACCATGGAATTACAGTAGTGCTTGATACAAACCTTACCCCAGGTCTTATTGAAGAAGGCTTTGTCCGTGAGGTTATCAGCAAAGTACAGACAATGCGTAAGGATGCAGGGTTTGAAGTTATGGATCATATACGTTTAAGTGTAAAGGATAATGATAAGATTATAGAAATTATAAAGAATAATGAAGATACCGTTAAATCAGAAGTCCTTGCCAATGAAGCAGTGTATGGGATTGCAGAAGGCTTTACCAAAGAATGGAATATAAATGGTGAGAAAGTAGTTCTTGGTGTAGAAAAATTGTAATAAATATAAATTTTTACTACCACGCAGGCAAAGTTGTAATAAGCAGATATGCCTGTATGGTAGTAAATCAAGGAAAAAAGGCGGATGCATATGCATCCGCCTTAACTCACATTCTATCTATAATAAAAAGAAAGGAGTTGCCCCACAGCAGAGGGAGCTACTGTGGGGCCAAATGAAAAAAATGAAAAAGAATCTATTTCAAACATTAGTCAATAAGCTTTTTATATACCAGGCTCTCCTGGCAGTAATTATTATTTCCTATAGGTATGGATACATTATATAGGCTAAATGTGTTAGTAGTTTGTTCTAAATATGAACGATTTATTAATTTATATAATTAAGTATAAATAAACCATAAATAAGTTTATGTTCCATACATATTGGAAGCTGTGTTTGTTACAGGATTATTCTTTATTATATTTCTTTAAAATATCATGTATACGTTCAGCTGGGTTAAGCAGCTCACTTATGGACTGGTCATGGTTTAATGTATCAATAAGCAGTGCAACATATTTGCTCATATCTACATTGATATAGTATTCACGTGAAAGGACTTCTTCTGGCTGGTATACAAGGTTTGTTGTAAGTACATTAGTTATTAAGCCATTTTTATATGCTTCATCAAACTTGTCCATGCCATTGGTGAACAATCCAAATGTTGCAGCAACAAATATACGGTTTGCTTTGCGGCGTTTAAGTTCTGTAGCAACATCTATCATGCTTTCACCAGATGAAATCATATCATCTATAATTATTACGTCTTTTCCTTCAAGGTCTGAACCAAGGAATTCATGTGCAATAATAGGATTGCGTCCATCAACAATTTTACTATAGTCACGGCGTTTGTAGAACATACCTATATCAATTCCGAGTACATTGGCATAGTATACTGCACGTCCCATAGCTCCTTCATCTGGACTTATAACCATAAGGTGTTCTGTATCAATCTTTAAATCAGGTACATTTTTCAGCAGGGCTTTGATAAACTGGTAAGCTGGCTGTACAGTTTCAAAGCTTTTAAGGGGTATTGCATTCTGTACTCTTGGGTCATGTGCGTCAAATGTTATAATACTTTCTACGCCCATCTGTGTAAGTTCTTGTAGTGCTAGTGCACAGTCAAGTGATTCCCTTGCACTTCTGCGGTGCTGGCGGCTTTCATAGAGAAATGGCATAATTACAGTAATTCTTCTTGCTTTTCCGCCAACTGCTGCAATAATACGCTTCAGGTCCTGGTAATGGTCATCAGGTGACATATGGTTTGTATGGCCGCATACAGAGTATGTAAGGCTGTAGTTGCATACATCAACAAGAATGTATAAATCATCACCTCTTACGGATTCGCGGATAATACCTTTTGCCTCACCTGAACCAAAACGTGGGCATGCACAGTCAATCATAAAGGATTCCCTGTTGTAGCCTGCAAAGCTGGATGCTGCAGCATGGCGTTTAGCCCTTTTGGCTCTCCAGCCGACAATGTAGTCGTTGACTTTCTCTCCCATGCTGTGGCTGCTCTCTAGTGCAAGTATGCCAAGAGTGCCATAAGGTATTGTTTCTGCAAGTTTGTCATGTCGTTTCATAAAAAATGTCCTCCATAATGTATTTGGATGCTGCTATGTAATGCCAGGACAGCCTGGGCAGCAGTATTGTACAAAATTTAGCAGAATAAAAAGCTTTGTTAAGAGATTGCTATTTTAATACGGATATCATCGCCAACTATCATATAGAAATTATAATATCCTGTAAAGCGTGAAAAAATACGTTCACTGTACCTGTTACGCAATTCAGTAAAAGAAAGATTTGTTGAAATAATAACAGACCTTTTGTTTAAATGCCTTTCTTCTATAAAATGGTACAGCTGTGATGATGTAAAACTATTTACAAGCTCTGTGCCAAGGTCATCTATAATTAGAAGTTCACTATCAAGTATATAAGAAACTTGTCCGTCAGATGCGTTTTCATCATTCCTGCCAAACTTATTTTTCTCTAAAATATCAAAAAGCTGCAGGGAAGTCAAGTAGACTACAGTGTGTGATGTATCAAGCAGTGCTTTTGCAATACAGTGTGTCATAAAGGTTTTGCCAACACCAGTAGGTCCATAAAATATAATATTACTATATGTTTCATCAAAATGTTCCACATATTCAAGGCATATATCCCTTATTTTAACGATATTCTGCCTAGGAGTAAGTGAAAGGTTTGTATTGATATTGGTGTTATCATAAAATTTTTCTGAAAATGTATTAAAATTTTCTAATTCAAGTATATCCATCAGATTAGAACTTTCATAAAGCAAGGCAATTTTGCGCTGTTTAAGGCATTTGCAAGGGATATTGCCTGTATATCCTGTATCCTTGCAATGTGGGCAGTCATATATAGGTGAAAGATAGTCCTCTGGATATCCATTATCAGTTAAAAGCTTGTACTTTTTTTCCTGGAGCTGTTTTTTCTTTGATGTATAACTGGAATCTTCACTACCATCCATATCAGGATTGAAGAGTCCTGAGCGTGCGTAATCCGCAGAAAGCTGTATAATCTGTTCCTGGACAGCTTGTATACCAGGAATTTTCTCATAAACCATGGCACGCCTTTCTTCTAATATGCGGTGGTTTTTCAGACGTATCTGGTCGTACTGGTACATAATATCCATGTATTGTGCATTGGAAATCCCCATATGTAACCTCCTAAAAAATAAAGTTAATGAGCTAAAAGTTTCTTTTCAAGCTCGTCAACTTCTGCCTGCGATGTTCCCCTTTGCTGGAATTTATTGAACTGGTTTTTATCCTGCTGGCTTACTGGTGTTGTTACAGCAGTTTTTTTATTCTGTATTCCAGCATTTTTCTGTGCATATATTTCATCTTCTTTTCCGACATCCTGGAGTGTATGTATATTTTTCTTATGCCAGTTGTCAAGAATTCCATCTGTATATTTAAAGTCTGCTTTTTGTAATTTTAACATAGTACGGCTGCATGCATCAAGTACAACAGAGAGGTCCATATGCCATTCATCCATCCAGCGGCTGATATACTGCTTTTCAACCATGGCAAGCGGACGTCCAAGTGCAAGGGCTTTAGATATAGCTGTGTGGGTAGAGTTATAATTAGAAGAAGCATTTTTGGCATCTTCAGGATTTTTAATATCCTGTTCATCCCATGAAAATGCTACAGCTTGTATATAGTTTACATTAGTCTTGCCAAGTGATATGCAGTATTCATAAAGATACAGCAGTAAGTCAGGTGAAAAGCCAAGGTTGTCATATAAATATGATATAAGTTGTACTTCTTTTGGGTTAAGGGGCTTGTTTATATAACTTTCTATTACACGGCATGTCCAGACAAATTCTTCGTCATCAGACAGGCGTCTGGTCTGGTCAGGGGTAATATTTATTTCAACTTGTTTTTTATTTGCTGTAGAAAGCAGGCTGGCAGTTTTTGTGTCCAGGTCTTCTACTGGCGGGTTTTGTATTTCTGGTGTACTTAATGGAATATCTGGTTTCTGTACAATATTTTTGGCTGTACTGCCAGAACCAGCAGACGTTTTTTCTTTGGCAGATGTTGTATCTGCTTTTAACGCTGCCAGTTCTTCATTTTTTGCAGATTTTACAGGATGTTTTACAGCCTTTGCAGGTGAAGGGCTGTCAGGATTTAACATTTCTATACCTGTTATTTCATTGCCAGGTCCGTTTTTTAGCAAATTTATAAGGTTGTTTTTTTCCCAGTAATTGAGTGCCCTTAAAATATCTTTTTCTGTATTATCCATTTTATCAGCAAGTGAGGAAACTGACAAATTCTTTTCGCCTGCCTGGATACATTTTGCAAGATAAATATATACCTTTACATAACTTCCATTAGCAGAAAGCATATAGTTTTCAATAAATATATTGTGAATAAATGTTGTTGAAGGCAGATAGCCTGAACATAGCATTATAGTGTCCATAATACCTCCATATATCATTATAAACAGTACCAGAAGCATCTGCCCTGGATGTGGATATGTGCATAATTATCAACAATCGCATTGTGGATAATGTGGATAACTATTTATTAACCAGGTCTTCCCCAATGTTTACAACATCTCCAGCTCCCATAGTTATCAACAAATCACCGTTGATACAATGTTCAGAAAGGAAATCTTCTATTTCCTGGAATGAAGGGAAGTAATATACTTTTTTACCTTTTTTCTCTATGGCCTGTTTAAGGGTGAGCGAAGATATATCTCCAGGGTCAGTTTCCCTCGCAGCGTATATATCGGCAAGTATAACATTTTCAGCCAGTGAAAGCACATCAGCAAATTCTTCCAGAAGTTCACGTGTCCTGCTGTATGTATGTGGCTGGAATACACACCACAGATGGTTGTGTGGGAATTTGAGGGAGGCATCCAGTGTTGCTTTTATTTCGGCAGGGTGGTGTGCATAATCGTCAACAACAGTTACGCCATTAAATGACCCCTTAATTTCAAAACGCCTTTCTGTCCCTTTAAATTCTGCAAGTCCTTCTGATATGGCTTCTTCTGGTATGTTATAATAGTCTGCAAGGGCAATGGCAGCAAGTGCGTTATTAATATTGTGTTCACCAATGACATTAAGTTTTATGTGTCTTCCAGTGTTATTGCCATTTATTACAATGTCAAAACTGCCATATCCATTTTCATCATATGATATATTACTGGCAGAATACCCGCTTGTATTACTGATACCAAAAGTTACCACTTTACATTTTAGATTATCTATAATATAAGAAATATTAGTGGTTATGCTGTTAATAACAAGTATGCCGTTTTCAGGCAGCAGTTCTGCAAATTTGCGGAAAGATAAACGTATATCATCAATATCCTTAAAGAAGTCGAGATGGTCAGCATCAATATTTAAAATAATTCCTGCAGTTGGGTGGAACTTTAGGAAACTGTTTGTATACTCGCATGCCTCAGTTATAAAGTTTTCTGAATGGCCTATGCGGATATTTCCATTAATTACAGCTAAAATTCCTCCTACAGATATGGTAGGATCTTTATGTGCAGAAAGATAAATATGTGATAACATTGATGTAGTTGTTGTCTTTCCATGTGTTCCTGCTACTGCTATGGCATTAGGGTAATTTTTCATCACCTGGCCAACCATTTCAGCACGTTCCATCATTGGTATCCCAAGTTTTTTTGCAGCAATAAATTCTGGGTTGTCAGGGTGGATTGCTGCTGTGTAGACTATAAAACCAATATCACTGGTTATATTTGATGCGCTTTGTCCATATATTATATGGATACCTGATGAGCTAAGATGTCTGGTGATTTTACTTTCTTTAATATCAGAGCCGCATACATCGAAGCCATTGTCGTGAAGGAGTTCTGCAAAGCCGCTCATACTTATGCCGCCTATGCCAATAAAGTAAGCTTTGCATGGATTGTTTAAATTAATCTGGTACATGGTGCCACCATCCTATCTGATTTATTTTATTATATTTGCATGGCAATATCCAGAATACATATCTGGCATTGCCTATACTTTAATTATAACCAATGGCATAGAAAATACAATTCAAAAATACAATTACTGTTTTATATTATAATAGAGTATGAATAAATATATAATAGGTTAATTTAAAAATGCACGGTTTTAATGACTTTATGTAATAAAAAAATGCCTTTAATGGCAAAGTTTGGATGACTTGCATAAAAAAGTTAAAAAATTTTTAAAAATTTAGTAAAATTTATTCACAATTAGGCACAGATATGTTATACTATGTTTGTAAGAAAGTAGATAAACTTGTTATGGGCATCAATAAATTTTGTTGATGTTTTATATACTTAACTCAAGGTTAGAAGTATAATTCCATATCTAAAAACAACGGGGGTGAAAGCGTGATTAAGAAAGAAATGATAGCAATGTTACTTGCAGGCGGACAAGGTTCCAGGCTTGGTGTCCTTACAGCAGATGTTGCAAAGCCAGCAGTTTCATTTGGAGGTAAGTACAGGATTATTGATTTCCCGCTTAGTAATTGTATTAATTCAGGAGTTGACACGGTAGGTGTACTGACACAGTACCAGCCATTACGTCTGAATACGCATATAGGTATTGGCATACCTTGGGATTTGGACAGGAATGTTGGTGGTGTATCTATACTTCCTCCGTATGAGAAGAGTACAAGTAGTGAGTGGTATACAGGTACTGCCAATGCGATATTCCAGAACATGCGTTATATGGAACTTTACAATCCAGAATATGTACTTATACTTGGTGGCGACCATATATATAAGATGGATTATGAGGTTATGCTTGATTTCCATAAAGCGAGCAAAGCAGATATTACACTTGCAACAATTCCTGTTCCTATTGAAGAGGCAAGCCGCTTTGGTGTAGTTATAACAGATGAGCACAAGCAGATACAGGAATTTGAAGAGAAGCCAGAACATCCACGCAGCAATCTTGCTTCAATGGGTATTTATATATTCTCATGGCCAGTGTTAAGGGAAGCTTTACTTAAGCTTAAAGACCAGCCGTCATGTGATTTTGGAAAACATATTATCCCATATTGCCATGAGCAGGGAAGAAGGATTTTTGCATATGAATATAATGGATACTGGAAAGATGTAGGAACACTTGGTTCTTATTGGCAGGCTAATATGGAACTCATTGATTTAATACCTGTATTTAATCTTTATGAAGAGTTCTGGAAGATATATACTAAGAATGAACTTGTAGCGCCTCAGTTTGTAGCAGAACAGGCTGTCATTGACAAGGCAATTATTGGTGAAGCATCTGAGATATATGGCGAAGTGCATAACTCTGTTATAGGTTCAGGTGTTTATATTGCACCAGGAGCAGTAGTAAGGGATTCTATTATTATGAGCTCTGCTTCTATAGGTGAAAATACAGTTATTGACAGGTCTATTATTGCTGAAAAGGTTCAGATAGGTGCAAATTGTGTCCTTTGTACTGGTGAAGACATACCAAACAGGGTTAAGCCTGATGTGTATTCATTTGGACTTGTTACTATTGGTGAAGACAGTGTTATACCAAGTAATGTAAAAATAGGAAAGAATACAGCAATTTCAGGCATAACTGATATAAGTGATTATCCAGGCGGCGTTCTTGCAAGCGGGGAAACATTAATTAAGGTAGGTGAAAAAATATGAGAGCAGTAGGTATTGTATTAGCCGGTGGTAATAGCAGCAGAATGAAGGAACTTTCAAATAAACGTGCAGTAGCAGCTATGCCTATTGCAGGAGGATACAGAAGTATAGATTTTGTACTTAGCAGCATGAGTAATTCACATATACAGAAGGTAGCAGTTTTTACCCAGTATAATGCTAAGTCACTGAATGAGCATCTAAATTCATCAAAATGGTGGGATTTCGGAAGAAAGCAGGGAGGGCTTTATACTTTTACCCCTACTACCACACCAAAGAACAGTTACTGGTACAGAGGCACAGCTGATGCTATAGCCCAGAACCTGGACTTTTTGAAGAACAGCCATGAACCTTATGTAGTAATAGCTTCCGGAGATGGAGTTTATAAGCTTGATTACTCTAAGGTGCTTGAGTACCATATAGCAAAGAAAGCCGATTTTACAGTTGTTACAGCAGATGTTTCAGGCAGGGATGACCCTAGCAGGTTTGGTGTTGTTAAAACTGATGCTGATGGCAGGATAACTGATTTTGAAGAGAAACCAATCAGTGCAGATGGTTCACAGGTGTCAACTGGCATATATGTTGTGCGCCGCAGGCAGCTTATTGAACTTATTGAGAAGGCTGTTGAAGAAGAAAGATATGATCTTGTAAAAGATATTATTATAAGGTATAAAGGGGTTAAAAGGGTATATGCATATCCAATAGAAACATACTGGAGCAATATTTCGTCTGTTGAATCATATTTCAAGACAAATATGGATTTCCTTAAACCAGATGTACGTAATTATTTCTTTAGACAGTATCCAGACGTTTATTCAAAGGTTGAAGATTTGCCTCCAGCAAAATATAATGCTGGTTCGTTTGTAAGGAACAGCCTTGTTTCAAGCGGATGTATAATTAATGGCAATGTAGAGGGGTCAATCCTGTTTAAGAAAGTTTATATAGGAAATAACTGTTCAATTAAGAACTCTATCATATTAAATGATGTATATATTGGAGATAACACACATATTGAGAATTGTATCGTAGAAAGCAGGGATACAATCAGGGCAAATACTAATTATGTGGGAGAAGATGGTAAAATTAGAATTGTAGTTGAGAAGAATGAGAGATATGCATTATAAAGTAGTATAAGATACGTCTCACGAGTGGCCAAAGGGGGTTATTGATGTGCAGATAACAGACGTAAGAGTGAGGAAAATCACAAAAGAGGGTAAAATGAAAGCCGTAGTTTCAATGACTTTAGATGACGAATTTGTTGTACATGACATTAAGATTATTGATGGAGATAAAGGTTTGTTTATAGCTATGCCAAGCAGACGTGCTGGAGATGGCGAATTTAGAGATATAGCGCATCCAATTAATTCAGAAACACGTGATATGATCCAAAGGGTTATTTTAGAGAAGTATGCAGATGCCGTTGCTGGGTTGGGAGAAGAAGACAGTTCTGAGTCAGAACAGCAGTAAAATGCAATATAAAACTACAAAAAGCGCCAATGTATGGCGCTTTTTGCATTAGGGTGTGTTTATAAATTGCCATATGACAAAGAAGTAGTTTTCAACGGGATTTTTCCTGATAATATTTATGTATGCCTCCTGGCTAATTGATATTGTGAACCAGATGGTAATAAAATATATGGAATAATATTTTAATGTCTGTCAGGATTAAATAATAAGGCATCACATATTTTGTCAATGTCATAATCAGGTGCAAAGTCCAGGGCAGTATAATAAATTGTTTCAATTTTGCTGTTATCTTCTTCGAGTTCATAAGATATAGTATTGATATCTTTACCTTTTATAATTTTCTTGACTACCATGGAAACCAGTGCTTTTTCCATACCTTTTTCCATACCTTTTTCAATATTCTCTATATCTCTCATAAGTAACGTCATATATTCATGCCTCCATTCTCTGTTTTGCTTTGCTTTTTTAACAGCTTTGTCAAGTTTATTGGTGAATGTTCCTGTGGGTTTTCCATTTTCTACATAATCAAGAAATTCTTTGAGGCTTTTATTTACATCATCAAGAGTGCCTTTTGTATTAAGGAAAACCTTGGTAGTACCATCACTAAGTGGAATATTTTTATCTTCTTTGCAAAAATTCTCAAATGTATAGATATGTCTTCTTTTTTGAAATAAATCAAAAGGGCATATAAAAATTATATAACTATGTTTTAGTTTTTTGTAATGTCCACCTTTGTCTACAAGCTGCAAGTCAATTATACTTTGGTAGTAACGTGTCCTTTTTGGGAGTTCATATGTATTAACCATTTGCATTTCTATATTGTATATTTTTTCATTATTATCTTGTACATATACATCAAGCCTTATACTTTTGGCATCAATGTCAGGATTGAATACTTTTTGTAATTCTGGATATTTGATGTGCTTTATCTTAATGTTAGGAAATATTATTTGTAGAAGTTCTTTACACAGTTCTGCATCCTGCATTACTTTGCCAAAAAGAAAATCATTGGAAATACCTATATTTTCCCATAACATTTTATTTTTTGTTTTTTCTACAGGTATATAATTTGCCATACATCATCCTCCTTTATTATAACAGTTATTATTGTTAGAAACAATATATATGCCAATATTAATTATTAAGGCATAATTGCTTTTGTAATTAATATTATGATACATATTAGCATAAAACAATACTATTGTCAATTAAAATATAATATTTACCGGCAATAGTATTTTTTTCTTTGAATAATTTATAATGGCATAAAAAATGTAGTATATTGACGGATTTAAGATTTATTTGACATTATATGTATTTTATAGTAGTATAAGAGTACATACATTCGGTAAATTATTATAGTAGTACAAAAATAATGTATAATTTTTTGTTTTTATTTACGACATAAGCCGTTATAGCGGCATGGGAGGTAATATGCTTGGAAAAACCCATATGGCAGTTGGAATTGCATTGACACTGGCGGTAACAAGGCCACAGTCTTTGCCAGAAATTATATTAGCATCAGGAGCAGGGGCTTTTGGAGCTTTGGTTCCCGACATTGATATAAGACCATCAAAATTATATAAGGATGCTGGCAGAATAGCAGTATCTGCTATTCCTTTGCTACTGTTAGTAATTCTAACAGATTTTATAACCCGTTCTGGTGTTACTAGCAGGATACTTTCTGCCAGTAATATAAAAGGTATTGTGACAGGTTTGTTATTATTTACAGGAATATGCGTATTTGGAAAGAGACAGCCACACCGCTCTTTTACTCATTCGTTCCTGGCACTGGCATTGCTTTCGCTGTCAGTCTGGATGGTATGTAAAGAACTTGTTTTGTATTTTGCAACGGGATTTTTATCCCATATTTTAGCAGACTTATTTAATAAGAAGAAAGTACAAGTTTTATATCCATTGTCTGGAGGAGTATGTTTTGACATGTTTAGTGCAGGTGGTATGGCGAATGATATATTTTTTGCAGCAGGATGCATAATTTCAGTAGCAGAAATAATTTCATTAAGCTTGTTTGCATAAATAGTAAAATAATGGTAACTGGCAGGTAATTGCCAGTTATTTTTGCATACAGTATTTCTAATGCATTTGTAAAACATATTCTGCCAGAGCTATATAATTTGTAAAATATTTGATTTTCAGACACCCATAAGCCTGGCATTTTGCATAATTTTGAATTTTTTTAAAAAACCCCCTTGCAAAAATTTAGAAAAAAGTGTATATTATTAAATGCTGTGACATTGATAGCTGTGAAGCGTGAGGTTGCTGCTTATAGAATATAAATATATAGCAGGTTTTCCGTGGAGCGAATGTCAAGTTAGGAAACTGGCGGCAAGTCACTGTACAATAGAATTTAAAGGGTACTTCTGTGTTATATGTCTTAGAGGACAGAAACAGACACACCCGGATAAGTGTACAGTCACCACTTGTTGCGCTGGATTGGGCAGGCCTGGCGATATGCCAGAATAATAGCCTGTAAAAGTGCGAAAAGGAGGCGGCTTTTTTTATGGCAACAAATGTAATGAGAATTACACTCAAGGCGTATGACCACAACCAGGTTGATCATGCTGCTGCAAAAATTATTGAAACAGTTAAGAAGACAGGAGCAAAGGTAAGTGGTCCTGTACCTCTTCCAACAAAGAAAGAGGTAGTAACAATTCTTCGTGCTGTGCATAAGTACAAAGATTCAAGAGAGCAGTTTGAGCAGAGGACACATAAAAGACTGATTGATGTCATCGCACCTACACAGAAGACCATAGAGGCTCTTACAAAGATGGAAATGCCATCAGGTGTAGCTGTAGTTCTCAAAATGAAAGAAAAGTAATATTTAATAAAGTAGAAATCCTTAGGGTTTATATATAGCCATTTATATGGCACAGGTTTTTGGTTTACAGACTTGCACATTATAGACCGTCTAGGATGATTCCATATTAATATGGAATCCGCTGTAGATTAACAGGAGGTGCATTTTAATGAAGAAAGCTATTTTAGCTACGAAAATCGGTATGACACAGATTTTCAATGATAATGGTGTATTAACACCTGTTACTGTACTCCAGGCAGGTCCATGTTATGTAACACAGGTAAAAACTGTTGAAAATGATGGGTATAGCGCAGTACAGGTAGGTTTTGTGGACAAAAAAGATAAGATTATCACAAAAGATGCCACAGGAAAGAAAGAAGTTAAAAGAATCCACGGTGTAAATAAGCCATTACAGGGACATTTTGCAAAAGCTGGTGTTTCTGGAAAAAGATATCTGAAAGAATTTAAGTTTGAGGACGCTGGAGATTATACACCAGGCCAGGAAATCAAGGCAGACATCTTTGCAGCAGGAGATAAGATTGATGCAACTGGAACATCTAAAGGTAAAGGTTTCCAGGGTGCTATCAAAAGACACGGGCTGCACAGGGGACCTATGGGACATGGTTCTAAGTTCCACAGGCATGCAGGTTCTAATGGTGCTTGTTCAGACCCAAGCCGTGTATTTAAAGGAAAGAAGATGCCTGGACAGATGGGTAATGCAAAAGTTACAGTCCAGAACCTTGAGGTAGTAAGGGTAGACGCAGATAAGAACTTAATTTTAGTTAAAGGCGCTGTACCTGGACCAAAGAAGGCTTGTGTAATAATTAAGGAAAGCGTTAAAGCTTGTAAATAATTCTTTTGGAAAGGAGGTATACACAGATGGCTAACGTATCTGTTTATAATATGGAAGGCAGCGAAGTGGACAAGATAGATTTAAATGATAAAGTATTCGCTGTTGAGGTAAATGAACATTTAATTCATATGGCTGTAACATTACAGCTCGCAAATAAGCGCCAGGGAACACAGAAGGCTAAGACACGCTCAGAAGTAAGTGGTGGTGGAAAGAAGCCTTGGCGCCAGAAGGGAACAGGCCATGCAAGGCAGGGTTCTATCAGGGCTCCACAGTGGAAAGGCGGCGGAATAGTATTTGCTCCATCACCTAGAAGCTACTCATTTAAGATGAATAAAAAGGAAAAGGCAGGCGCTATGAAGTCTGCACTTACAAGCAGGGTGAATGAAGATAAATTCCTTGTTATGGATTCACTTAAATTTGATGAAATTAAAACAAAGAAAATGGTAAATGTACTTGATGCATTAAAAGTAAAGAAAGCACTTGTAATCCTTGATGGCGAGGATAATGCAAATGTAGCACTTTCAACAAGGAATATCAAGAATGTAAAGGCTGTTACAGCTAATGCAATCAATGTATATGATATTTTAAAATATGAAACTGTGATTATCACAAAGAATGCTGTATCAAAGATTGAGGAGGTGTACGCATAATGGCAGATTTAAAGTATTATGATATTATCCTTAAGCCAGTTATTACTGAGAAATCAATGGCTGCTATGGAAGAGAAAAAGTACACTTTCATTGTACACACTGATGCAACAAAGAACCAGATAAAAGAAGCTGTTGAGAAGCTCTTTGAAGGAACAAAGGTTGAGAAAGTCAACACAATGAACCTTGAAGGAAAGACACGCCGCCGTGGACGCACATCAGGCAAGACTGCGAAGACTAAGAAGGCTATTGTCAAGCTTACACAGGACAGCAAAGAAATTGAAATTTTTGAAGGTCTTTAATCCAGGTAGCAGTAAAAGCTTGTAACCGTATGGAAAACCTATCATACGGATTGTTTATATAGATTTGAAAGGAGAAAATGTCATGGGAATTAAAACATTTAACCCATATACACCTTCCAGAAGACACATGACAGTTGCTGACAGGTCTGAGATTACAGCAGATAAGCCAGAGAAGTCACTTACAGTGTCATTAAAGAAGAATTCCGGCCGTAATAACCAGGGTAAAATTACTGTAAGGCATCACGGCGGCGGTTCAAGAAGAAAATATAGAATTATAGATTTTAAGAGAAATAAAGATGGTATTCCTGCAACAGTAAAGACTATTGAGTATGACCCAAACAGGACAGCAAATATTGCACTTATTGCATATGTTGATGGACAGAAGGCTTATATCCTTGCTCCAGAAGGACTTAAAGTAGGACAGAAGATTATGAACGGTCCTGAGGCGGAAATTGAAACAGGAAACTGCCTTCCACTTGAAAATATCCCTGTTGGTACACAAATACACAATATTGAGTTACAGCCAGGCAAAGGCGGACAGCTTGTACGTGCTGCTGGAAACGCTGCACAGCTTATGGCTAAAGAGGGCAAGTATGCAACACTCAGGCTTCCTTCTGGTGAAATGAGGATGGTTCCAATTAAATGCCGTGCTACAGTTGGTGTAATCGGTAATGGTGAACATGCACTTGTAAACATTGGTAAGGCAGGACGTAAACGTCATATGGGCATCAGGCCTACTGTACGTGGTTCTGTTATGAACCCTAATGACCATCCACATGGTGGTGGTGAAGGTAAAACAAGTGTAGGACGTCCAGGACCATGTACTCCTTGGGGCAAACCTGCTCTTGGTTTAAAGACACGTAAGAAGAATAAGCAGTCAAATAAGATGATAATAAGAAGAAGGGATGGCAAAGCCTTAGCAAAATAGATTATAGCTGGTTTTGTAGCATTGAGAGTTGTATTTGGCCGGTGATATAAATATACCGGCAGAATGGAGGATATAATGTCACGTTCATTAAAGAAAGGACCTTTTGCTGATGCAAGCCTTCTTAAAAAGGTAGATGCCCAGGTTGCATCAGGCGATAAGCAGGTTATAAAGACATGGTCACGCCGTTCTACCATTTTCCCATCATTCGTAGGACTGACATTTGCAGTACATGATGGAAGAAAACATGTGCCTGTATATGTAACAGAGGATATGGTTGGACACAAGCTTGGTGAGTTCGTTGCAACAAGGACTTACAGAGGTCATGGAAAAGACGAAAAGAAACGTTAAGTTTATATTTTTTATTATAACTAATAATGGTAAACACTAAAAAATTTGCTAATATAGATTAATGCGATGTGTTGCAT
>VSNJ01000249.1 GCA_009774235.1 Lachnospiraceae bacterium | reverse complement strand
ATATTAATTTTATTGGAAAGAAGACGGAAAGCCTTGAAGACTATTTCTTAAAGCTTACAGAGGAGGGAAAATAATGTTAAAACTAGCCAGACTTGAATATAAGAAAAATAATATTGCAAAATATATACGTAATGCCTGTATCCTGGCTTTGGTTCTTTGTTTATTTTTATTTGCCATGGTTTTTCTTGGGATTGCCAATGACCCAGATGGCACACTGGATGCAGTAGAAGGTAAAGACACCGTGTCTGTACAAATAGAACTATTTACAAGTATATCTTATATAATTTTTACAGGTGTAATGCTTGCATCTTTTATTATAAGTGCATATAAAGATAAGACTATGCAGTTAATGTTTTCTTATCCAGTGAAGAGACAGAAAATATTAGTATCCAAAATGATAGCAGTGTGGTTTTTTAATTTTATTGCATTAACAGTAACAAAACTACTGCTTTACACTTGTATATATATAGGAGCCAGAAGCCTGCCAGCTTCATTTATAGTTGATTTTAATATGGGAAACATATCATTTTATATACAGCTTATTTTAAAATCCATAGTACTTGTAAGTATGGGATTTATAGCATTGTTTGCCGGTATGTTACTGAAATCATCAAAAGCATCAATAATTACATCATTTTTGTTAATATTTCTTACACAGGCTAATATTGGGGACTTTTCATTAGCTGGTAATCCAGGGGTTTCTGTTATTTTAATGGTAATATCACTTGCGTCTGCTGCTTTATCTGTACGTAATGTGGAAACAAGGGATTTAATTTAACCTCATTAAGTAAGCCCTTTAAAATACTCGCTTTTTAAGCGGTGGGTTTGATTTACCAGGTTTACTTAGTCCAGCAGGAGATTGGGCTCCTGCCAGACTGCCGTAAAGCGGCAATGAGGTTGGTTTGTTATTGGGCAAGTAGCTAATGCCTGCTTACAGGCAATGCGGATTGCGAATATCCGCTTGACTACAGGATATCTTACGGCAGTAACCCCATTATGTAATGCAAAAGATTATGAACTTGTTATTCCTGATAAGGAAATACATGATATTTTTGCAACCTGGATAAGTGAATGGATTGAAATGGCTGTTATCCAAGGAAATACTGGAAAATTAATGCAATTTTGTAAAGCTGCCAGCAATGGGGATGTTAAAAACCTGGAAGGTTTGGTACAACATGCAAGAGGGCATTAGAACAGATAAAAAATAAAGAATATATTACAACTTTAGAACAAGATGGAATGGATATAATATATTGTTATGGAGTTGCATGTTATAAGGAAAAGTGTAAAATTGAATTAATAAAATATATATATCAACAGACATAAAAGAATAACTGCAGGATTTCTTGTAGTTATTTTTTTCATTTCAGAATTATTAGCAGAAACCTGGAATTCTTTTCTGGACATATTGCTGATAGAAGCAAAACCTGGGAAAATATCAAAATTGTTTTGTCTTCCTTTTTATATGGCTTAATATTTTCTATTATAAAATTATCAAGGTTATTTTTACGTCACTGGTAATTTAAGATTGTAAAATCTTCCATAATGCCTCATACAAAATATAACTATAACATAAATAACAGATTTTTTGCAAATTAAATTTCAAACATTCTTCCAGGGAGAGACTGGTTTAGTCAGGTTAAATAAAAAATAATTGGAAATTATATTATAAAAACTGCAACCTTATACAAAAAAACTTGTTTATAATAAAAGAGAGACCAGATAAGATATAATTTTGAAGGGGTGGAAGTATGGAAGATAAAGCAATAGTGGAGCTTGTATGGAACAGGAAAGAGAAAGGGATAGAAGATATGTCTGCCAAGTATGAGAAATACTGTTTTGCCATTTCATGCCGTATTGTAAATAATAAAGAGGATGCGGAAGAATGTGTAAATGATACATGGTTTAGTGCATGGAATTCAATTCCTCCACACCGTCCTGTTAATCTTGCAGGCTACCTTGCTAAAATAGTGCGCAATATTTCTATAAACCGTTATAACAAGAAAAATGCAGCAAAAAGGGGAGGTGGCAGTATGGCTGTAGCTTTGGATGAATTATCAGAATGTGTTGCAGGCAGGGGCAGGGTTGAGGATAACCTGGAAATGGAACTGGTTACAGAAGTAATATCTGATTATCTGGATTCACAGGACCAGACAAGAAGATGGATTTTCTTACAAAGATATTTTTATCTTGCAGATATTAAGGAAATTGCTGGCAGACTGGATATGAAAGAAGGTACTGTTAAATCGGTTTTGTGCCGTATGCGCAGACAGCTTAGGGATTATCTTGAAATGGAAGATGTAATGTGAAGAATAAATCTAAGACAGGATAGTGAAAAGTAGTGCAGAAATGCAGGCTTGTCCTGCTATGCTATTTGAGCCGCAAAAGGCGCGGCATGGAGGTTTTTTATGAAAATAAGGAAAGAAAAGAAGATTAAAGGGGAAATAATTTTAAAAGCAATAGGCGGGCTGCCAGATGAAATGGTAGCATGGGAAGATATGGAAGAACTTAAGGCTGGTGCAGAAAGACTTGAAAAACAAAGGGGAAAAGCAATAATACTTCATGGGTGTACATATGCTGCCATCGCTGCTTTATGTGCTATGGTACTGGTGGTTTCTTCTGATTTATTAAAGCAACATAATGTGCCAGATGTTAATTCTAGTTATTATGTGCCAGATGAAACACAAAATACAGACAGTAATATAAATTTATTTGCAGCAGTATTTAAGGAAGAAGATGTGAATAATACAGAAGATAAAAACATTACAGAGAAGAGCAGTTCTTCTGGAAATGCAGAAAAATCTTATGATAATAGTAATGACAGTACAGATAGTAATACTGGCAATATAAATATAAGGAACCAGTTAAAGGAATTTACAGAAGGAAGTTCTTTTAAATTGCAAGTGATACAAGATAGAAAGGAAAATCCAGGCAGCATTAGTGATAAAAAGGCATATATCGTATTTGTGGCAGATACAGATATCTATTTTAATCTTTCTTATAAGGGTGGCAGGACATATATATTAAAAGAAGATGGCAGCAAAAACTATATAAAAAGAAATAATAAGATATATTGTAATGCAGGAAGCCAGGTGTATTTTGATATATCTGGTGTGGAAGATAAAATGTATAATGTTAAAGATGCCATGTTGCCAGAATGGAAAAGTGATGGCATTGATATATTAGCATTTGTAGAAATATATTTGCCAGAAGAGGAAAAAAGTAGTGAAAAAGAAGCAGGAATATTTTATATTGGAAGAAAAAATACTAATAATGAAGATTTATATTATGGAATGTTTAAGAGTGGCACAGTAACTGGCACAGATAGTCCTGCTTTTATAAAACCAGAACAGACATTATACAACAAGACTGTAAAAAGCAGCATTGTAAATAAAAATATGGCTGGCAAAAAGAAAAGTGATGTGTTTTTTTATAATAATGTGCCTGTTTATGGCAAGAGTGAAAAAAATAAAATTAAAAAGTATCTTGCTTCATTGCCTGGCAGTATAACAGAAAAAAAGGCAAAAGAAATGGGTATAGTAATAAAATTCTATGATTACAGAAAGAAGAATAAATTTAAAGATGAGTGGATTAGTTTTTATAAATATGTAAAGAAAGGTGAGGATGCCTGCCGCCCTGGCAATAGTGCCCTTACATGTTCTGCAAGCCCATATATGGCAGCAGTAGTAGTGCTTAAATACACTGTTGAAGGAGATGCGTGTTATGAGTATATATCTTTTATTGATGGTGAATATTATGTATATAGTGACAGTAGCAGGGATAAATATAAAGCAAGTACATGGGAAGGTTATAGTGAAATTGGGACATATAAATTTTTAAAGAAATGCAAGGTGGAACATAAAACATTAGATAAAGATAAATATTTATCTATAGAATATTCACTTTTTAAAAAAAATGATATAACTAATAAAGAAGCAAATGAATTATTTTCACAAAATAATTC
>VSNJ01000248.1 GCA_009774235.1 Lachnospiraceae bacterium | reverse complement strand
TCTCCAGCCATTTAAGTATTTCTTCTTGATTTTTTAAGTAATCCTGGCAATACTTTTTACATATAAGATTTAAGTAACACAATAATTCTTTTGGTGTTATAATTATTTTTTACTATGTAAACTAAATTCAGCTCCTTCATAGAATTAGACAATTATTTAAAGAAATTAATTGGATTTTGACAAAACTTATTTGCTTTAGAGTTTTTCATTAATTCTATTATCCCATTAATTTCGGGAGCATAAATTTTACCCTCATAAAAAACCATTCCATTAATTCTTTCTATATAATCTAATATTTTTTCTAACATTTTCTTTGATAATGAACGTAAATCAAATCTACAACTTATTTCTTCCAAAGCCTCATCTTCATATAGAAATTGAATACATGTTTCATCTGCTTTTCCATATTGGACTATATCCTCTGTCCAGTTTGGGGTTTTTTCTAAAAAATCAATTTCTATTAGAGATATACTATTTTGTTTCCAAGATAATATATCTTTGCTTTCTAAGTTTTCTACTATCACACACCTTTCTCTTGGTACTATATAAAAATCAAATTGCCATAATGCCATTTATTAAACCTCCTAATCAAATCATAATAAATTTTAAGTTATTTCATATCCAGTATAAGGTAATTCTATTTGTTCCAATCTCAATCTCTTTGCCATAATTAATCTATGATGACTATCTGCTTCATATTTTTAATAGTTATACCAAAAATATTTTATAGTTTGGTTTAGGCAATTATTTTTAAAAAATATATAATATGTCATTATCATTTTTTAATGATTTTGGAATGACCTTTTTAATATTTTGCAATCTACACAATAAATATTTCAAATCGTCTCCTTCAACATTATCCATAACCCATTTTATTAGCAATTCTAATTCTGACATCACTGAATCTAAATTATCTTTTCTTATTTCTGCACCATCTTGAAAATAGTATATATTTAGTTTTTCTATAGCAGGTTCTAAATATTTATTATACATTCTCTGGGATGCTATATTTTCGCTTAAAATTTCTTTTGAATCATCAAAAATATTACCATTATATTTATACAACCCTACTGACATTCTATTTTCCTCCATATCTTGCCAGATAATTATACTTTGGATATTTTTCTTTTAATTTATTTAAACATTATTCCACTGCTTGACATAGTGCGGGTGTATTTGCATCAGTTATAAAAATATAATTTCATTTGTTATTTTAAAATCATCAATCAGTAGTGGCCAGGATTTTTTATACAATTTTATTCACTTATTTCATAAGATTTTGCAATCACCCATCCAAACATACCATAAGAAGAATTTATTTCTATATATTTGTATTTATTAGTAATTAAGAAATCAATTAACTCTTGTTCTGTATTATAATCAATAGGCCAACAAAAACCATCTAGTTCTACAAGTTCTTTTTGGTTATCTTTTATAAACTTTTGTATTTCAGATTCACAAATATCTGAGATTATATTATAGTCAATAATACATCTAAAAAAATGTGTTAAAACTTCTGAAAAATAAATTGTTTTATATTGTTTTTGTTCATTATTGTATGTTTTGACAGACATATTTTTTTTAAGTAAATTTACGTTATAAGAAACTATATAGTTATCATGCATTTTTCTACCTCCTGTTATCTTGTTTTGGTGTCCAATTATGTACATTAACTATAATTAAATTTAATTATAGTTCCAAAATAAGTCAAGATTTTTCTTGGAAATTTTGTCAACTGATATATTTTTGCACTCAATATGCATTTCCATAATAGACAAATCTAAATATACTTTATAAAAACCAATATTTTCGCTTTTAAAAACTGAAATATCCTGTCCATAATAACCTAATTGGGAATGTATCATTTCTTTTACATTTTTTATTTTTCTCCAACTGGCATCTGTTGTATATGAAACTTTATAACATGATAAAAATGCTATTTTCCAACAGGTGTCTTTATATTCATCATCAATTATTAGTGTAATTTCATCCAGAAAATATAAACCTTTTATATCTAATATTTTTTCATCCCAATAATCTGTTTCATCAATTTTTTTTGTATTTTTTCAATATTCATAAATCCTCTCCTTAATTATTATATGGTATATGTCATGATAGCTCTTTTTTAGAAACAATATTTCCTAAAATATCTATTAGATTTTCATTTTCATCAAATAAAATTATATGTGTATAATTTGTTTTTGCATAATGTGTAACTATAATGAAATTTATATTTTTCTTGAATTTAAACCGGTTATACTTTTTGGATAAATCCAATTTTTTGGGTGTTATATTTACTCTGGCATTATCCACTTTTAAATTTCTGGCTCTAACCCATGTTTGGGAATTATCATTATTCTGGCAGAACATTCATTTCCTTTTATATCTTTACATAAATAGTTTTTTGAATCGTTTACAATATCCAGGATTCTTTTTCTGTTTCCTGGTGTATCAATAATATGTCCATCATATTTCCTAAAAATATGTTTTAATTAGGAATCATTTTCTGTTAATTTCCTTGTGGTATAATTCCTGTAAATATTTCTTTCCATTGTTCTATATAATCACTACTAATATCTAATTTTATAAATTTTGCTATTTGATGCAATTATTTTAAGTGATGGCTGTCCAGTATTTTTTCCAAACCCTTGTACTTTTTAAGTGCATTTATTAATTTAACGCCTAGTTTACTTATTTTAAAAGTATTATAAGACTTCATTGCTAGTAATGCAAGACCACCAATCCTAGGTATTATTGCAATGCTACACATAATAACATTCCCTGCATCACCCTCGTGTATATACAGTACTATGTTGGAAATATATGCCACTGCACCAACAACTGTTATAAACCAGATTACATCTGAAAGGATTTTATTTATGAAAAAAGCTAGTAGATTTTTATATCTGCTAGCTCAAAAATATTAAGTATAATGATAAAGTTTATATGATATTATGTTCTGTCTGTCAGGCCATCAATTTTCCATTGGTTAAGATAAACTTTGGTTTTTATTTCATATTTAATAAATATAGAATAAAAGTTTTCCATATATCCGGAGTCATTTTCTAGTATATCAGCATCAATATCACAAAATGCACTTTCAAATTTCATATTAGATAAACTTTTTAAGAATAAAATTATAGTATTTTCTGCTACATCAAGATTTTTAAATATTGGATTTTCTTCTGGAATCTCAAATAAAAGACATTCTTTAGTAGTTCCAATATGCTTTATTCTTAATAAAATATTATGTAATAAAAAATCTTGTATTTTAAAATTGCATTTTATTTCAGCCATATGATATTTGTAACAATGTTTTAATGCTTCATAAATAGCACAATTTCTATTTTCACATTCTATCCATGAGGAATAATTTTCATCTGTTGGATATTTGAAAGAAATAACATGAAATTCATTTAATGTATTTATAAAATGGATTATTTTATCTATAAATTTATCTTTGTTTGAAATAAATCCTAAATTGATATAAGCACCCATTATTTATCTCCTTTTAAACTAATATATTATATAATTCCATTTGCTATTTTAAAATCATCAATCCATTGTTTAGCTTTTCCACAACCACATAAACTCATTTCATGGTTATAACAAATAATATATGTTCCATTGTAATCTGTAACATATATTTCACAATTATATGTTTCTCCAATAATATCACATAAGTCTTTGCTATTTTTAAATAGATATGCATTTTTACATTCAATCTGGTTAAAAAATAAATAACATTCCTCTGTTGGCAATATACCAGCTATATATTGCCAGGCAAATTCCCCATAAATGCTAGAATTTATTATAAATTGTTCCCATATAAAGTTACTTGTGTCATTAATAGTAATTCCTAAATTATTTAATATATTTTTTTTAATAAGATTAAATTTTTCTTTTTCAATTTGGTCAAAATTTACCATAACTTCTTTTTTTGCTGCTTCCAGTTCCATTGGTATTGTTAATATCATTTTTTCCTCCTGTCACTATTTATAGTCTCTCGGATTCTCCAGCCCTTATTTTCTGCGGCTTTCAAATTCGGTTTTATAAAAATTCCCCCACTTTTTTT
>VSNJ01000247.1 GCA_009774235.1 Lachnospiraceae bacterium | reverse complement strand
GTACATATTATATAGAAAATGCCAGTAAATCCTGTATTTGCAAGATTTACTGGCATTTTCTAGTAGCTTTTACATTACATTTCTGTAACTTGGCCTATTTTATCATTACCAGACATTCTTTTTTATAAAAACAGACACCATATTTAATTATATCTGTATATCCTTCTTTTATTATACTGCTGTCATAATGAAGTTTTTCTATTTGTTCCAATGCTTTTATACATGTATTCTCCATATTATTAATATTGTCTGTTACCTTAAGTTCAAGTATAATTGCCTTACCTGTACGTATCCTGTGTGTCTTAAGAACCAAATCATATCTTCCCAGGCCACTCTCCCTGTTAGATGTTACATAATATTTTGTATTATTCTTTAATAATCCTGCAAGAAACCCATGATAATAATCTTCCTTATAATCATAAAAACTTATTGTATCTAAAAGCTGTTCTGTAATAATATCAGACGCTGTCACACAGTCACCATTCTCAAGTGACAGTGTAAGTCCTGATAAATCTTGTGATTGTATACGCAGAGTGGACCACTCCATAATTGTATTACGGTAAATATATGAAATTTCTTTGTTTGGAATTGCAAGATAAAGATATATTCCCTGTAACTGTTCATCCCATCTTTCACCTGTTTTTTTCAAATATCCTGTAAAAAAAAGAAAATTCCATAAATTATCCTGTGATTTATATACATCTCCATAAGTAATATCTTCATATACCGGTTTTTCTATTGTGCCTCCTGCTACAAGTTCCTCCAGTTCGCGCTTTGTAATATCATCTGCTTTTTCAATTAATTCATGTATAATACTATTTGATGATGTATTGGACCAGTATGGTTTTGGATAATTTGTATTCTGGTATATAAGATCATAAATATAATTAATTACGCTCCATGGATTATAAACCTCTACACTGCCAAATAAATAACCATTATACCATCTTTTTATTTCCTCACTTCTATTATCTATACCATAAAAAGAAAGTATTTTATCCGTTTCTTCCTGGGTAAAACCAAAATATTCTGCATAACTGTTATCTAATACAGAAACTACCTTTAAATTATTAAGACCTGTAAAAATACTTTCCCTGCTAATACGCAAGCATCCTGTTATCACAGTAAACCCAAGACTTTTATTCGTTTTTAATGCTGATTCAAACAACGAACGTATAAATGAAACCATTTGGTCATAAAACCCTTCAAAATAAGCATTTTCAAGAGGCACATCATATTCATCAATAAGAATTATTACTTTCTGTTTGTGGTACTGTTCAAGGCACTCTGATAAAAATGCAACTGACTTGGCAAAAACAATGCTGTCTGCCTTGTTTTTTAGTATAGAAATATATTTTTCCTTATACTCCTCAGTAATACTGTCACCTTTCAAGATATACCTATGTCTGTTATACTCATGTATTATTTCATCAACCAGGCTTTTATATGCCATATCATATCTAGGCTGTTTTGCTGATTTAAGCGACATAAAAATTACTGGATACTGCCCCATATGTTTTGTGTATTCCTCTCCCATTTCCATAATCCTTTTACCCTGGAAATAACTTGAGTTATCAATGACTGTCCCGTCAGGCAGCATTTCTTTTTCAAAATAAGCTTGTAACATGCTTTGGGCTAATGTTTTCCCAAAACGCCTTGGATGTGCAAATAATGTAACCTTGCTTTTTTTTGTAAGTATGTCATATATCAACAATGTTTTATCAACATAATAATACCCTTCACTTATCATATCCTTATAGAATTCAACCCCTATTGGTATTGGCATTATATTTCCCATTAAAACATACCTCCTGTTCCAGATATTAGGTTTTAAATATGTTATCCCACATATAAATTATATAATAAATCCAGCATATAATAAAATTCCATTGTTTGTTTCATATTAAATTATTTATTCTTTTCCTTCACTTCCTTTTTATGTTATCGGTAATAATGTTACTAGCAATTTCTTTTATATAAATACTATAACACATCTAAATAATATGTAACAACTTATTTTTATCTATTTAAATTTCCCATTTTTTAAGATTTACGTACCATCAAGCCCTATTTTTAATACGATTGGATTTTTCCCAAAACTATATACTGCAATAAGGATAAAGTTTTTTTGTGGAAATGCACATAGTTTTACTGGTATATATCTTATTTGAAAGCATGCATTAAGTACTGGATGTTGTATTTTCTGAGGACAGCAGTGCTGTTTTGTCTGAAAATAATTTCAAATCACTAAATATATTAAGAAAGTTTGCATTGATGGCGTATAAAACATATGTTTTATCATAGCCAAGAAAAAAAGTTTATAAAACCAATACGTTTGATTATCTATTAAATGACAACAGGCTTTTGGAAGTGCTTAAAAATTTATGAAACAGATGTGTTTGAACCAGCTATTCTACTAATATCTTTATATGTTAAATTTTACTCTGATGGATTTATAAAAATCAAAATAACAATTACAGTTATGATAAATTATTTTATATATTCTATAATAATATTCAGAATATGTATCCAACAAACACGTTACATAGTTTAATAAATCTTTTTGCAAATTTAACAACAACATTTTCCGCACAAATCACGGAAATAGTTAAAAATCAAGTCTGCAATTATATAGTGATAGCATCCCAATTCCGGTTTATTTAGTATGTATTCCATGATTTGTGCCAGAAAAAACTAATTATTAATTAAATACCTGCCAAATTTTCTAACACTACTTTAGATGAATTAATAGCAGAAATAACTACAGTTTCATTAATTGTCCCAATTTCATTATTATTTTTAGAATTAATAACTAAATTTACTTTACACATATCATACAGTAATCCAACTATTAACAATGTATTCTGTGTAGCAATTTTCTCCTTTTCTGTAAATTTACTCCAATCTGTTTTATTATTTTTATTAATAACATCCCATATATATCTAAAATTTTTATTATATTCCTTTCTTACATTATCTATTGCCTCAATATATTTATGTGCTAAATCATATAAATTTTCTAGATGTGTACATGCTATCTTTATCTTTTCATCTGCTTCTTTCATTTGATTACACGCTTTATCAGCATTATCAGAAATTTTTCCTCCTACAACATTAAAAATCACTCCTCCTATTAATAAGGAAATTCCTAAAGTAGATGCACCTAATATTGCACTACCAAGTGCCATACCTCCTCCTCCAGCTGCTAATGAACCTCCTCCCAGTGCTGCAAGAGCAGCATTAGTTGCTGCTATACCACCTAATTCTGCAATAGGAGTTCCTGTTGATGCTACTCCAAGTACCATTACAGCGGACTGTACTGCACCAGCAGCAGCAAAACCTCCAGCTGCTCCCATACCAGCTCCTCCTAACCCTCCAAGCAATACTCCTGCACCAATGGCTACATTTTCTAATTCTTCCTTATTATATTGGGGCACTTTTATATTACTTTTATTGTATTTTACAAACTTAGGCCTATTATGAATTTTTTCAATTGTATATGAAAATCTTTTAAAACTTTCCAGAATTCTTAGTTCAATTTCTCCCAGTTCATCCATAGTTTCACTAGTTATTTTACTTTTATATTCAAGTCTTGAATAACTTTTTTCATATTGATTTTTAGCAAGTTTAATTTTATCATTAGCTTCTTTCATTTTTACAGCACCGCTTATACCACTTCCTACTCCAGCAATACCAGCAGCAGCAGCTATCCCTCCTAATATAAATGGTAATGGCATAATATTATTCCCCCAGTTCTTTTAATTTTTTACACTCTTTATAATTTAGTTTATAGTATTCCTCTATTGACATATGTTCTTTAAAAAATAATTCAAAACATTCATCAATCCTGCAAAATAAAGGTCTCTCATTATATATTGAACATATGTTACCAATAAGATACTTGCAAACCCCATCTCCTCTGTCTAAATCTGAATATAATTCTGACTTAGCTATATTTTTACAACAATTCCCACAACAATCACATTTAAACATTATTTAAACACCAGCGTTTCATTTTTATTTGACATAAATTCATTAAAATCACCCTTCCAAGGTTTATCCAAGTCAAGTTTATCATACATATTTAATAGCATTACATTTAATTCTTCATCTG
>VSNJ01000246.1 GCA_009774235.1 Lachnospiraceae bacterium | reverse complement strand
AGCCATTTAATGATAATAAATTATTAATTAAAGTGTTTGGAGATAAGTTCATGGAGGGCAAGTCAAAATTATTATTAAAAAATCTTGGAATACTAACTATTAGCAATTTTGCGTCTAAGATTTTAGTATTTATGCTTGTACCATTATATACAGGCGTCCTTTCTACAACTGAATATGGTATATATGATCTTGCCGTTTCAACGGTTTCATTGATGGTTCCAGTTTTGTCATTGAATATTGTAGATGCAGTGATGCGTTTTATGATGGATAAGAACTATGATAAAAATGAAGTTGCAACAATAGGAATTAAGTATATATCATATAGTGTTGTTATTATTGCTATATTTTTGGCTGTGTTTAATTATTTAGGCATCTGGCAGGAGATAAAAGGATTAGAGTTTTATATATTCTTATATTATCTATTTTATATATTGAACCAGTATTTTATACAATTAGCAAAAGGTCTTGAAAAAATAGGTTATATGGGAATTGCTGGAGTTATTGGTACAATCACAATGATTGCAACTAATGTATTCTTCCTTTTGGTTTTTAAATGGGGATTAACTGGCTTTTTTCTTGCTAATATACTGTCACAAGCAATACCAGTTTTATATTTTTTTATAAAGTTAGAGTACTGGACATTAATTAGTGGTTTTAAAACAGATAAAAAAATAGTAAGTGAGATGCTGGTTTACTGTACACCTTTGATAGCTTCTGTGGCAGGATGGTGGGTGAACAGTGGGTCTGATAAGTATGTAGTAACCTTTTTCTGTGGGGTTGCAGCAAATGGTGTTTTATCAGTTGCATATAAAATTCCAGCAATTTTAAATACATTACAAGGCATATTTATTCAAGCCTGGCAAATTTCAGCAGTTAAAGAGTATGGAGAAGATGATACAGCTAAGTTTTATGGTAATACTTTTTCATTGACAAATTTATTGATGTGTGCATCATGTTCATGGCTGGTAATAATGACAAGGCCATTAGCACATTTACTTTATGTAAAAGATTTTTATATTGCCTGGAAATTTGTACCATTCTTATTAATTAGCAGTGTATTGAATTGTGCTTCAGGATTTCTGGGACCTGTTTTATCTGCAAAAAAAGATTCTAAATCAATGGCGATATCTGCGGTATATGGTGCAGGAGTGAATTTAATCCTGAATATTGCGTTTGTATATTTAATTGGTGCCCAGGGTGTGGCTATTGCGACAGTTATTGCAAGTTTTATTATTTATCAGGTTAGAAGAAGTGCAGTTGGAAACGATATTAAAATTGAAAAATATGGCATTATAATAATTACCTGGCTATTGCTTTGCTTACAAGCGGTAGTTGAAGTGTACACATCATTATGGATTGTTGAAATGGTAATTATGGTGGTTATGTTAATAATGAATATAGAAGAAATTAAAAAAGTTATTTTTATGATATCAAGATTAATAAAAAAGGAGAAAAGTGTTAAATGAAAACAATAGCTTTTGTACCTGTTAAGTTAAATAATGAGAGACTTCCTGGTAAAAATTTAAAGAAATTCTCTGATGGGACTCCATTAGTTAAGGTTATACTGGACAAACTTGCTAGTTTGAAAGGTGACTGCATAGATGAGGTTTATTGTTATTGTAGTAGTGAAGATATAGAAGGTTATCTTCCAGAAGATGTGGAATGGCTACAAAGACCTGTATTTTTGGATGATAAGTTCTGTAAGGGACGTACAATTTATGAAGAGTTTGTAAAAACTATAGATGCAGATATCTATGTTCTGTGCCATGCCACTGCTCCGTTTACAACAAGAGAACATATAAAGGAATGTATAGAGGCTGTCCAGTCTGGAAAATATTCATCTGCTTTTGCAGGCCAGAAGCTTCAGACATTTCTTTGGAAGGATGGCAGGCCATTTAACTTTGATCTTGCCAATCCTCCACGAACGCAGGATATGGAAGCATTTTATGTGGAGAATCCATCTCCATATGTTTTTACAAAAGAAGTATTCGCTAAGTATCATGCAAGATGTGGGATGAATCCTTATATTGTGGAGTGTGATGCTTTTGAATGTGTGGATATAGACAATGCTGATGATTTTGAACTGGCTGATATAGTTTATGGTTTTATTAAAAGTAAACAATTAAAATAAAATCTACAAATACATTTTTAAAAGTATAAATAATAGAATTGATAGTTGAGGTGTTTGTATGGAAAAGCATATCCGGTTACTTGATTGTACATTAAGAGATGGTGGACATATTGTTCAAGGTAATTTTGGTGAAATTGTTATTAGGAATATTATTGAACGTTTAGTTGAAGCAGGAATAGATATTATAGAAGTAGGATTTCTCTGGAATCAACTATGTGGAACAGATATTGCACGCTATTTTTCAATTTCTGATGTTAAAAGAATTCTTCCTGATAACCATGGCTGTTCTAAATTTTCTTTGATGGCTGATTTTATAGATTTGGAACATCTAGAACCTTGTGATGGAACAATAGAAATAATAAGGTTATCATTCAAAAGATGGAGGCTTGACTGGGGATTAAAAACTGCACAGATTCTTATGGATAAAGGATATAAAGTTTTTATAAATCCAGTTAATAATAATGTATATACAGACCAGCAATATATTGAAGTTCTTCAAAAAGTTAATAAATTACACCCATATGGATTTGCTATTGTTGATACATTTGGAGTGATGCGCATTAGCGATTTGCTACATAGATACTATCTTGTGGAGAATAATCTATCTAAAGATATCACTATAGGTTTCCACTTGCATGAAAATATGGGACTAGCGTATAGCCTGGCACAATGTATTATTCAAAATGCCAGTCCTAAAAGAAAAATTGTAGTAGATGGCTCTTTGCTAGGAATGGGCCGTGTGCCAGGAAATCTTTGTATTGAACAAATTGTTGATTATTTAAATGACCAGCATGGCACAGATTATGCAATAGAACCAATATATGATGCTATTGATGATTATATTGCTCCTATAAAAGCTAAACATCCATGGGGTTATGCTATACCATATGCATTATCAGCAAAATATTATTTACATAGAACATATGCCGAATACCTGGCAGGGAAAAATAGGTTAAAAACAAAAGATATACAAAGAATTCTGGCTCAAATACCATCTTCTGAGGCAGAAACATATAATGAGGAATATATATCAAAACTTTATTATGATTATATGAATGTAGTTTATAATGACAAATCTGATAAAACCCAATTAGGTAAAGAAATAGGTATGTATGACAGAATTTTAGTAGTTGCTCCTGGAGAATCTATAAAGTCATGTTTAAAAACTATTATAGAGGCAGTTGATGAAAAAACTGCAGTAATTTCTGTTAATTTTAATCTTGAATTTGATGGGCTTGAATCAGATTATATTTTCCTGACAAATACCAAAAGGTATGATGCCATTAAGGATAGAAAAACACAAAATAAGTTGATAATTACATCGAACCTGGTTAGAGATATAGAAAAAAGGGATTATACAGTATCATATAATGATTTGGTGTATTTTGGTGATGATTATTGTGATGACAGTACATTAATGTTGATTAATTTATTATCAAAAATAGGAGTAAAAGAGATAAATTTTGCAGGCTTTGATGGCCGTAAGAATGGAGCCATGGGTTTCTTTAAGCAGTCTTTTGACAGGAACGAAAGGAAGCCAGCAAATGGAGCTAAAATAAAAACAATACTTGGTTCAGTTTTTAAGGATATATCTAAGGTTTTTATTACTGAATCCGAATATAGATGAGGTATTTATGGCTAGTAATTTGAGGGTACGATGGATAGATATGGTAAAAGGATTTGGTATTTTTTTAATGGTTATTGGACATGCTAGTGGTTTGCCAGAAAATATTAAATTATGGATTTATGGATTCCATATGCCATTGTTTTTTATTTTGTCTGGATATACATATGGGATGTTTGATGAAAAAAAATTTAAAAATAAAGGACTTTATTTTATAGTAAAGCAAAAGACCAAATCATATTTGAAACCATATTTTATTTTATTTTTTATAAATTTAACCATACAAACTTTATTTGAACTGTTAAAATATGGCGGGGGGGGGTATGAGCTGTTTAAAATTCGGAATTATTTGGTTGCTGGGTTATATTCACATGAT
>VSNJ01000245.1 GCA_009774235.1 Lachnospiraceae bacterium | reverse complement strand
ATAAGTGAAACCAGATAAGGAGAAAACTATTAATTGTGTTTAAGACAACAGACACAATAATGTGGAGTGAATATCTTATTTGGAGGAAATAGAAAATGGCAAAATCATTATTTGAGGAAATGGATGGCAAATATGAAAGACAAGGTGACTATTTAATTCCATGTATAGCCTTATCCGCCGAGGAAGAACAGCCGATAGGCATATGGGGGCAACGGCATCTGGATTATCTGAAGCAGTGCCGCAAGGTTACATACACCAATCTTCTTACAAGCGGCAGGTTGAACGCTTACCTTGCCGACATCGACAGGCAGGCGCAGGAACGCTTTGAAAGGCTCATAGAGGGCATGAAACAGGCGCAGGGCATAACGGAACGCCTAAAGGAAGAAAACGCCTTAGAATGGATTGGACGACTCAATAACATAAGGGCTTGTGCGAGGGGGATTGTGAACGAGGAAATCATTTTCGCATAGGCGATATGGCGGCAGAGGGTAAAATCTCTGTCGTTTTTCTTTTCGGGGAGTTTTTAAAAAGCTCATATTTCTGCACTTGATATAGTTCGTTCAAGCGGCTATACTATATACAGTACGCAATAGGAGGTCAAAAATGTTTGAATATATGACAGCACAAGAAGCCGCAGAAAAATGGAACGTATCGCTTAGGTGGGTGCAGCGGCTATGCAAAGAAAATCGTATTGAAGGAGCAATGAACATCAACCGTGTCTGGCTTATACCGATAATTGCCGAGAAGCCTATTGATAGAAGAAAGAAGAAATCCTAAGTGAGTGTTAAAGTTTCAGCATAAACAAGTGAAAATCCAAAATAGAGAACAAAGAGTAGTCGAAAAAGAGCGGCAATACGCTATGCGGTAAGAAAAATCGAAACACAAAGTGCGGTAGATTTTTATGGCTATTCAAATCTGATGACGCTGTCCTGTCAGCGGGAATGAGAGGTTATAAACATGGCAATGTGGAATCCGTGGCGTGGCTGCCACAAACATAGTGAAGGGTGTAGGTATTGTTATATTCATAAGGGCGATTTCAAGCGCAGGATTGATACAAACAATATTGCAAAGACGGATAATTTTTACGCCCCTATCGCTAAAAATAAATCGGGAGCATACAAAATTAAATCTGGGCAGACCGTATATCTCTGCTTTTCTACGGATTTTCTGATTGGGGATGCCGATGAATGGCGTTCTGAATGTTGGCAGATGATACGGGAGCGTTCAGACCTGCACTTTCTTTTTCTAACAAAGCGTATTGAACGTTTCATGGATTGTATTCCAATGGACTGGAACGATGGATATGATAATGTTACGGTTGGTTGTACGGTAGAAAATCAAGACAGGGCTGATTACAGGCTTTCCATTTTCAATAAATTGCCTGTTAAACATAAAAATATTATCTGCCAGCCGTTGATTGAGGAAATAAACCTTACAGACTATCTTGATAATGTTGAATTAGTTGTAGTTGGCGGTGAATCAGACAGAAATGCCAGACCACTTGACTATACGTGGGTGCTTTCCATACGGGAGCAATGTGTCGCCCGCAAAGTACATTTTGAGTTTCGGCAGTGTGGGACACATTTTATCAAAGACGGAAAAAGCTATACTTTATCTACCCGTGATTTATGTAGCCAAGCAAGAAAAGCGAATATCAATTACTAAAATAATTACCTCTCTTTTTTGTGCAAGTATAGAGAGGAAAAATATAAGAATAAGCATTATAATAACAAAGGCGAATTTATATTCATAAGCACAATATGTATGAAGGAGGTATCTCATGGAATGGGTTGAAAGATTAAACCAAAGCATGAATTATATTGAAGAACATTTGACGTGCGAAATTGATTATGAACAACTTGGGCGGATTGCCTGCTGCTCTACCTATCATTATCAGAGAATGTTTACTTATATGGCGGGTGTCACTCTGGCAGAGTATATCCGAAGAAGAAAAATGTCGTTAGCGGCGGTGGACTTGCAAGGTGGGAATGCAAAGATTATTGATATTGCACAGAAGTACGGCTACCGTTCTCCGACTGCATTTAACAGGGCGTTCCAGTCTTTTCATGGGATAGCCCCTTCATTCGTTAAGACTGCGGGAGTATCTGTGAAATCTTTTTCCCCCATTGTGTTTAGAGTTGCTATAAAAGGAGCAACAGAAATGAATTATAGAATTGAAACAAAAGAAGCCTTCCGCATTATTGGCGTATCTGCACCGCTTGACAAGGAAATTGAAAATAACTTTATGACTGTGCCTAAGATGTGGCAGGACGCCGCCGAAAATGGAACAATACAGAAATTGGCAGGAATAATGGATACGCCGCCAATGGGACTTTTGGGTGTGAGCGCCTGCAATGATGAAGAACAATGGAAATATTTTATTGCCGTTTCCAGTACAAAAGCAAGCGATGAGTTTGAAGAATATACCGTGCCTGCGTCTGCTTGGGCAATCTTTTCTGGAACAGGTACAAACCAGTCCATACAGGAATTGGAGCAGCGTATTATAACCGAGTGGCTTCCGACCTCTGGATATGAGTATGCCAACGCCCCCGATATTGAGGTTTACTTAAATCCAGACCCACAGAACGCACAGTATGAGGTATGGATACCCGTATCAAAAAAGGGATAACGGAGGGGCTTATGGACGAGAAATTTAATATGTTTACGGAAACAGTTGACGGGCGTTTTCGTAGTTTTGTAAATCAAATTAACGAGTATCTGATAGAAAACGGCTGTAAGTGCGATATTAAATCCCAAAAAAGCGGCTACGTCGTGTCTTATGTGCTAAACAGCAATAAAAGGACTTTGGCAACATTCGTATCCCGAAAAACGGGAATGAAGCTCCGTATTTATCCCGAACATATACAGAAGTACCAGAGCTTTCTTGACACATTTCCCGAAAAGATAAAAAAAGAAATCAAGAAAGCGTCTGTCTGTAAACGGCTTATCAATCCCGATGACTGTAATCCGAAATGTGTAATGGGATATACTTTTGTATTGGATGGTGAGCAGTATCAGAAATGCCGTTACATGGCGTTTCAACCTACATTGAGTGAGGAAAACAACCCATATATAAGACAGTTTTTAGAGAAGGAATTGCGGGCAGGTGTCGATTATGAGTAAGCAGGATGCTATTACAGACTGGGTGCATTGCCCTCTTTGCGGAAATAAGACCCGTGACAGAATTAGGGAAGATACCGTTTTAAAAAACTACCCACTCTACTGTCCGAAATGCAAGCAGGAAACATTGATTGAAGCAAAAAATTTACAAATAACAGTCATCACAGAGCCAGACGCTTAAGACGCAGAGCCGATGAACGAGTGAATATCATTTCGCAGTTTGTTGGCTCTTTTATTTCATAAGGCTTAAAGGCAAACGCCCACCATAAAAAAACGGTGTTATGGTGGGCGGTATTGCTATGCCCGAAAAGACTTAACAGACACTCTCCAGACCTGTTTTAGAGTTTGGAGGGATTTTTTATGTTCTTTTTTCGGGTAGTTATTTATCTGCTCATGCAACACAGAGTTGGTTTATACATAGCATATCGGAGAATGGCAGGAAGCCAGTTAAAAAATCCCTGCCCATGCAACGCTACTTCTCACCATGAAACCAGAAGTAGAATCTCCACTTAACAGAATTGAGATTACTTATAACCGTAGAGGTCACCGAGCCTTTGCGGTTTTTCTTTTGTCGTTTTTTGTTAGAACACGTTGTAAGGCGGTTTCTGGAATTGGATGCCGTTCGCCGCCTTTCCAATCTGGATTTTAACATTTTCAAAAATTCAGATTGGAGGAAAAAAGGATGGCATACAACAACGGACGGGAGAACAGGAAATGGCTTATCTGGAAAGAAGCCGAGGAAAAAATATTGCGGGAGCATGGAGTTGATGAAAACACCATTGAACAAATCCGCACAGACGACAGGGCAGACTTTAATTCTAATAGGCGGTTTTACCATTGGACAAGCGACTTCGGCGAATACCTTGAGGGGATGGCAGACAGGGAGCAGAATACCGAGCTAAAGACTGTTTCTGATTTACTGGATGAGATTGAGGACGAAACTCTGTATCGGGCATTGCTTGCGGTGGACAGGCGTACCCTGCAAATCATCCTGCTGAAAATGCAGGGCTATTCCACAAAGGAAATTGCCCCGCTTGTG
>VSNJ01000244.1 GCA_009774235.1 Lachnospiraceae bacterium | reverse complement strand
AACACCCCCCCCAAAAAAAATTTCCCCCATCCAGGGGGGGGGATATTGTGGGTTATCTCTGTTATGTGTTTAGTGGGAACCTGGATAGTGCTCTATATTTTAGGAAATATAGGAATTTCTGGATGTGTTGGCAAAGAGATGTTTTTTTATCAGTATTGGAGTCCTTTTGTGATAATGGAAGCAATTGGCTTATTTAAGATTTATTCTGAAAAAGAAATAACAATAATTAATGGAGTAATAAAGAAATTATTATTTACAGTAGCAAATGCATCTTTAATAGTCTATCTGGTTCATATGCATCCTATTTTTAAGATTAATTATGTGAAGTGGGGAGGATTATCTGGAATAGATGTAAATAATATTTTGGTTTTTATATTTGAATTGCTGCTTATTGTTATTATTATTTTTATCAGTGGAATTATATGCAGCATACCAGTTGTAAAATTAGCTGGGATAATGTCTAAAAAAATAATAGTGGTTATAAATAAAAAAGGGAATTAGGAGATGTAAAATGTTTGATTTAAATAATTTTATTAGTACATTTGTTACTAAGCGTCCACAGTCAATGTTTATGCAGGATATTGAAAATAACAAAAAAGAATTAACCAGAAAAATAGAAGGGAAGACAGTACTTGTTATTGGTGGTGCTGGTTCTATAGGTTCATCATTTATTAAGGCAATTCTTCCTTTTAAGCCATCTGCTTTAGTTGTAGCAGATATTAATGAGAACGCATTGGCTGAACTAACCCGTGATCTTCGGTCTACAAAAGATATGTTTGTTCCAGAGGATTATATTCCATATCCAGTGGATTTTGCTTCTCCTGTATTTGCGAAGATGTTAAGAAACCGTGGAGGATTTGATATTATTGGTAATTTCTCAGCCCATAAGCATGTCCGTTCTGAAAAAGATATATATTCAATAGAAGCATTATTACAAAATAATGTTTTTCATGCCAGGCAGCTACTTGATCTTTTGGCAGAGTTCCCACCAGAAGAGTATTTCTGTGTGTCTACTGATAAGGCAGCAAATCCTGTAAATATCATGGGAGCAAGTAAGAGAATAATGGAAGATGTAATCTTTGCATATTCAGATAAATTTTCAGTTAAGACTGCAAGGTTTGCTAATGTAGCTTTTTCAAACGGGTCATTACCAGCGGGTTTTCTTGAAAGATTGCAGAAGTTGCAGCCTTTGTCAGCTCCATTTGATGTGAAGAGATATTTTGTATCTCCTGAAGAAAGTGGTCAGATTTGTATGCTTTCATGTATGCTTGGTGCTAATAGGGAAATTTTTTTCCCAAAGCTTGAAGAAGAACAGATGATGACTTTTGACGGGATTGCTACATCTCTTTTAAAAGAGCATGGATATGAAGTGTTAGAGTGCAGTTCAGATGAAGAAGCAATTGATAAGGCTGGATGTTTGAAATGTGGAAGTATCCAGTATCCAGTCCATTATTCTGTTTCTAATACATCAGGTGAGAAATCTTATGAGGAATTTTTTACAGAGGTTGAAACTGTAGATTCCAATAGATTTAAAGCATTAGGTGTTGTTATTGGAAAAAATATTCCGAATAAGCAAAAGGTAGTAAGTCTTTTTGAAAGATTAAACGATTTATTTAATAAAGATAAAACTACAAAAGAAGAAGTAATTGCTATTATGAAAGATTATCTGCCTAATTTTGAACATATTGAAACAGGAAAATCTTTAGATAGCAAGATGTAATTTTGTACTAATTATAACATGCAGAAAGATATGGTTTTTAGAAAATAGAGGTAAAAAAGAAATGAGCAGATTTATTCCATTGTCAATTCCAAATTTTGAAGGGAATGAAAAAAAATATGTTAATGAAGCAATGGAGCAAGGCTGGGTTTCTACTGGCGGTGCATATATTGCAAAATTAGAAGAGTCTATGGCAAAGTTTTTACATACAGATAATGTTGCTGCATGCCAGAGTGGAACAGCTGCTTTGCATCTTTCATTGGTTGAGGCAGGGGTTAAACCTGGTGATGTTGTCCTTGTGCCGCCACTTACATTTATTGCTGCTGTAAACCCTGTAAAATACCAGTTTGCTACACCAGTCTTTATTGATTGTGATGACAGTTTCTGTATGAATCCATTTAAACTAGAAGAGTTCTGTAAAAATGAATGTTCTTTTGATAATAGGGTTTTGAGATATAAGGAGGCTGCAGTAAAAGCAGTAGTAGTTGTACATGTTTTTGGAAATATGGCTGACATGGTCTCAGTTATTGATATTGCTAAAAAATATAATCTTAAAGTAATTGAAGATGCGACAGAAGCCCTAGGTACTTATTATACGGAGGGCAGGTTAAAAGGTAAATATGCAGGTACAATTGGTGACTTTGGGGCTTATTCATTTAACGGAAATAAAATTATTACTACTGGTGGAGGAGGTGCTGTTACAGCAAACAGGAGTGAGGTAGTTAATCATTTAAGATATCTTTCAACACAAGCAAAAGATGACCCACATTATTATATCCATAATGAAGTTGGCTATAATTACAGGATGACTAACATACAGGCAGCTCTTGGTGTAGCACAAATGGAAGAACTGCCTGGATTTATCAGAAGAAAGCAGGCAAATTATGATAAATATAAGGAGTTATTTGAAGGATTTGAACTAGGAAAATTGGCTGGATTCCGTGAAGGAACATCTTCTAATAAATGGTTTTATTCATTGGAGATTAACAGGAATAAAGTAAAAGCTTCAATGTGTGAAATTATTACTGGATTGGAGAAGCGTGGTGTCCAGACCAGGGCAATCTGGGGACTAATAAATGAACAGATACCTTATAAGGGGGAAATAACATATAAGTTAGAGAAAGCACCATATTATGCTGGAAGGATTCTGAACTTTCCATCTAGTACCCAGATTAAAGATGAAGAGATTAAGTATGTAGCTGGGCAGATAAAGGATGTCCTTTTGGGGTTTTCAATCTGACATATTAGAAAGGGGTGCATTAAATGAATTACCAAAAGTATTGTATAAGTACAGAATTATCAGTTAGAGAAGCAATGAAAGTAATTGATAATTCTGTACCACAGATTGTATTTATAACTGAAGGCAATGTTCTTCTTGCATCCCTGACAGATGGAGATGTAAGAAGGTTTGTGCTTAAAGGGGGTAAAATTACTGATTTAGCTATCAAGGCAGGAAATAAACATCCATTGTGTGCAAAAGATTTAAGCGGTGCAGTTTCTATGTATCACCAAAGAAATTTTGTTGCTATTCCAATTTTAAATGAAAATAGAGAAATTATTGATATTTATATTGGGAAAATCCAGCATAACAGCAAACAGGCTGGACTAAAAATTCCAGTTGTGATTAATGCAGGAGGTAAAGGAACAAGACTTGAGCCATATACAAAAATACTTCCAAAACCATTAATTCCTGTAGGTGAACTGCCAATTATAGAACACATAATGCAACAATTTGCAGAATATGGATGTGAGCAGTTCAGTATGATTGTTAATTATAAAAAGGAATTAATCAAAGCCTATTTTGCTGATAATGAGCAAAAATATGATATTACCTGGTATGATGAAGAGAAACCTCTTGGAACAGGTGGCGGTTTATGTTATTTAAAAGGAAAGATTGATAAAACGTTTTTCTTTACAAATTGTGATAATCTTTTGCTTTCAAATTATGAGAGTATGTTGCGTTTCCACCGTGAAAACAAAAATGTTATTACTATGGTATGTGCATATAAGAATATTAAAATACCTTATGGTGTTATTGAAATGGGAATAAACGGTTCTATAAAATCCATGAAGGAAAAGCCAGAGTTTTCTTTTTTAACAAATACAGGAATTTATATAGTTGAACCAGAGATACTTGATGATATTGAATATAATGTTTCCATTGGATTTCCAGGTATTATAGAAAAAGAAAGGACAAAAGGAAAAAAAGTTGCTATTTATCCAGTTAGTGAAAATGACTGGTTAGATATGGGGCAGTTATCAGAACTTGAGAAAATGAGGGAAAGGCTGTATGGTGAACAAAATTGAATTAGGAAGCGAATTTAATATTTCTTTGAACAATCTCCAGATAGTTGATGATAACTTGTTTACGGTTCTATAAAATCCATGAAGGAAAAGCCAGAGTTTTCTTTTTTAACAAATACAGGAATTTATATAGTTGAACCA
>VSNJ01000243.1 GCA_009774235.1 Lachnospiraceae bacterium | reverse complement strand
TATACTATTTGTCAAAAATTGCCATAATGAACTAAAATTTAAAACTATCTCCTTTGTTTTATTTTATATCGAACTCATGTTATTTATATTATTATTTTTACCATAGTATTTCTTTTATCTTTTAATTTACTTTCACCAACTCAATTCTTTCTTTTCCTCCAAGGTTCCGGCTATATTGCTTGCTGTCTGGGTTATTCCAATGTTTATGTACTCCAAGGTTTACAACCCTTTTTCCATTGCCGTTCTTATATATATTGCCAGATGGGGCTTTCTTTACCAGTGCTGCCTCATGCAAATAATTCTCTACTGTAGCATTATTCTTTAAACTGTAATTCTCATCTGTTACTGCTGGTTCATTCATCAGGAAATCAGCACCAACAGAATCAATTGCCACTGAGTCCTGTGAAACAAAAATACTAGAAGTATAATATCCATTAAAAGGACTTTGCCTCCACTTTGAATTATCCCCAGTAATATTATCTCCTTCAGACGGTGCATAAACCAGGGCATCCAGCATATATAAAACAGTTTTATCCCCAAGCTCATAATTTGCCATTAAATCTACTAAAGGACTATAAACTCCCATTTTATCCATTGTAAGAAACTGGTGAAGGTTTGCCCCTTCTGGCGGACGCATTTCATTTCCATTAATAAATGAACCAAAATGGTTTTTTCCACAAAGAGTAATGCCATAACTATGTCCCTTTAGATTTGCAAAATTTATAATATATTTTGCCTGTGTTACACATGTTGGCAGATAATTGGTGGCATCCTTGAAAGAATATGACCAGTTAACTGGCTTTTTCTTGTCTGCCACACCATTATTCCTTCCTACAAAATGTATTCTTTCCAGTTCTCCCTTTGTACACATATCAACCATATAAACAGGAAAAATATGTGAAACATCATATACAGTAATATCAGATGATGCCACACCTACATCATTTACAAATGAGGACAGAAGTGCTTTTAATAATACTGGGTTTGTATAACTCATTTTGGTTCTTCCACTGTTATCATTATCAAACACACCTGAACCATTAATATTAGCTTTAATGGCTATTTTTTCGCCTTTTTTATATTTCTTTTTCCCATTGCCACGCCTTTTGTTCTGTGCCTGGAAAGGTTTTGTCCAGCCTGCCTTTGCTGTATTTTTGCCACCAAGTGATGCAATACTTTTCTGTATCATTTCTGTTATTATATTTTCGTTAAAATGCTCTGTTTTCCACCAATATCCTTTTCCATCCCACTTTACAGACTTGGGATTATGGCTCCAGACAACCCGTCCAGGCTTTGCACTGGTGCCTTTACCATATGGTTTGTGTACTGGATATACTTGCTTATTTTTTTGCATTGTGGTTTTTGTGCCTGAATACATATTATTTACCATAGTTTTATCCTGGTTTATATTAGTCCTGTTAATGGCTGTTTTGCCAGAACTTCCTGTTCCACAGGCAGATATTAATAATATTATTATTGCAGGTATTATTATAGTTATAATTAACTATGTTATAAATACCTTTTTATTTTTTATATATTTCATTCCAGACACTCCATGTTTCTCCGTTATTCCTGTACTTATTTATATGATTTATCAAAAATACCAGCACATTCTTCATCTGACATATCACAAGGATTTGCAAGGAATAAACCACCCATTGTTTCCCTTGCATTCACTGCCAGGGTCATGGATTCTTCTGGTTTAAAGCCATAATCACTCATTTTTAAATTATCTACACCACAATCTTTTTGTAACTTTACAAGAGCAGTAATAAAATCTTCTGGCTTATCAGCACCAGGAATACCCATAACCTTTGCCATTTTAATAAATTGTCCGTCACAGGCGTGCTTTTCAATAAAAAACTCTGCAAATGCTTTAGATATCATAATAAGCCCGGCCCCATGAGGCAGGTTATGGTGGTATGCACTCATTGCATGTTCCATAGAATGTTGTGCTGTTATACTTGTAAGCTGCATAGTAATTCCAGCTATTGTACTGCCATATGCCACATGTTCACGTGCTTCCAGGTCATTTCCATCTTTAACAGCACGTGGCAGGTACCTGGCAATGCTTTCAATAGCAGAAATGGCAATAGTTTCACTTAATATATTGACACCATTGGACATCATAACTTCAGTATTGTGGAACAAGGCATCAAACCCCTGGTAAGCTGTATACTTTGGTGGTACAGTTTTCATAAGCTCTGGGTCAGTAATAGCCAAGACTGGAACCAGCTCTGGATAACCAAAACCAATTTTTTCATTGGTGTCCGGATTTGAAATAACACCCCAGCAGTTGACTTCTGAACCTGTGCCAGATGAAGTTGCTATTGTAACAACTGGCAGGCCAGGATTAACAAGAGGCTTTCCCTTTCCTGTACCACCATTGACATAATCCCACAAATCACCAGGATTAGTTGCAATAGCAGAAATAGCAGTAGAAGAATCCAGTACAGCCCCGCCACCAAGGGCTACAATAAAATCACAGCTATTTTCCTTTGCAAATGCTGCTCCCTCCATTATAACACTTTTCAATGGGTTCTCCATAATCTTGTCAAAAACAGCAACTTCTACGCCTGCTGTACCCAGCTGCTCCATTACCCTGTCATAAGCACCATTTATTTTAGAAGATTTACCATTTGAAACCAGTAAAAGTGCCTTTTCCCCAAGAGAACCATTCTCTCTCCTCACAGAAATTTCTTTTCCCAGTACATTCAGGCTTCCACTTCCAAAAACCAGGTTTGTTGGATTGTTAAAATTAAAATTCATATTTATAGCTTATCTCTTTTTTGTGCTGCTTTGTGCTTTCTAGTTTCTTAAAAGAACTAAAGCCATTATGGAATTTGTGTAAGCAGCACATAAGCACAATAATTGCATAACAGACATAGTTCATATAATATTATTTGTATTCTTTTTTTATTGTACAGGCCAGACAGAGCAGACAGTCTTATTCTGTATAGCATGGAACCGTCCACCTTTTCTTTGTATTTTTATTATAAGTTCCAAGGCATGAAATAGCAAATGCTTAAATTGTAAATCATGTTTTGCTTTACAGGCATATCTTGTCTATATATAATAAATTTAAAAATAATAACTGGAGGATAAACTATGAAAATCAGGGTATTACGGTATTTTTTGGCAGCCGCTAGAGAAGGAAGCATAACCAATGCTGCCAGCTTCCTGCATGTTACACAGCCTACTCTTTCACGGCAGATACACGATTTAGAAAAGGAACTTGGACAAAAGCTTTTTACCCATGGCAGCCACGGTATGGCATTGACTGCAGAAGGAATGATTTTACGGAAGCGGGCAGAAGAAATTGTATCTATGGTTGATAAAACTGAAGCAGAATTTAATTGTATGGACAATGCTATTGGTGGTGATATCCATATTGGAGGCGAAGAAACAGATGCAGTTAAACTTATAGCACAGATTGCAAAATAATTACGTGAAATTTATCATGGGTTACGATACCATCTGATACCATCTCTATAGTGGCAACTCAGAAGATGTAACAGAACGTCTTGACAAAGGGCTTCTGGACTTTGGTATCTTAATCCGGCCTGCTAATATTACAAAATATGATTATATTAATATTCCTGCAAAGGATACATGGGGAGTAGTTATGAGAAAAGACAGCCCTTTAGCAGAAAAGACAGCCATCTTAAAAGAAGATTTGCTTGATGTTCCTTTAATTTGTTCCAGACAAGTTATATCACAAGAACGCTCACATAATGAATTTGCAGACTGGTTTGGAGAAGATTTTGAAAAACTGGATATTGTTACTACATTTAACCTTGTATATAATGCTGCTATTATGGTTGAGGCAGGTATTGGCTATGCAATAACTATTGGTAAAATTGCTAACACATCTGAAAGCAGCAGCTTGTGTTTCCGTCCACTTAAACCACAGCTTGACTCTGGACTTAATATTGTCTGAAAAAAATACCAGGTCTTTTCCTCTGCAGCAGAAATATTTCTGGAAAGGCTGAAACAAAACTTTGAAGATTAAAATATGTTAATATATATCCTATTGTAATTTATAATCCCCTAGACTGTCCCACAACTAACAACAATGTGCCTTCCTCCAATTTCTATTATTATTTTACATATTAAAGTGGAAGTTACATTAATAATTTAATCCTATTTCCCCATTGTCATTGAAAGAAATTTTTTCAATATTTAAGTTTCTGGACAGTCTTCTCTTTTTTTTATTATACATGATACTTATTTCAATTTCATTTTACAAATATAACATAAATTT
>VSNJ01000242.1 GCA_009774235.1 Lachnospiraceae bacterium | reverse complement strand
AAGACAACTTCTTGACCCGGTTCTTGCTAAAGTATAGCATGTTTTTTATAATATTTTCAAAAGACTAATTGAAGTTATGGTTTAAAGGGGGAATTTAAAAATGTGTATGGTATGCAGGCAATATCCTTGTAACCCAGGGTGTCCAAATGCACCAGAACCTAAACCATTGTTAAGGTGCAGGCAATGTGGTGCAGGGCTGTATGGAGGGGACAAGCATTTTGAAGGGATATGTGAAGAATGCCTGTCAATGTATTCAGTTACAGAATGGCTTGAGATGTTTGGTGAGGATTTGGAAGAAGTGGAGGACGGAGAATGGGCAGTTTAATTCCAGTAAAGATAACAAGCAGCATAGGGACAATACAGGATAACCTTGACATGGTGGAAGCTTCCATCAGGGAAAAAGTAGAAGAATATAAAAAGACAGTTGTTACAGAAGATACCATAAAAGATAATAAACAGTTCCTTGCTTATATACGCAAGGAAAAACAGAGCCTTGATAATGAAAGGAAGTCTATTAAAAAGGCATGGATGGTGCCATATGAGGATTTTGAGAAGAGGGTAAAGAATATTATAAGCCTGTATGATGAGCCTGTGGATGCCATAAATATGCAGCTTGAGGAATATGATAGGAAACGCAGGGAAGAAAAGCGTGTTGAAATAGAAAATATTTATAATGCTGTTAAAGGTGACATGGAAGAATGGCTTCCATTTGACAGGATTTATAATCCAAAATGGGAAAATGCCACTTACAGTAACAAGAAAATACGTAGTGATATGGAAGCATTATTTGGTTCAATTAAAGTATCTGTTTCAACAATAAAGTCTGCATCATCTGAATTTGAAGAAGAAGGGCTTGCGGTATTGAAAAAGACTGGTGACCTGCAGGCAGCTTTTGAGGAGATGAATACCAGGAAGCGTATAAAAGAGGAGATTGCTGCCAAAGAGGAAAGAAAGTGCCAGGAAGAAAGGCAGAAAAACAAAGAGCAGGAAATATTAGAAAAACAGATACCAGCAGAGGAAGCAGCTACGGGGAAACAGCTGGAAAATATAGAAAGTATAGTACAGAAACCAGAAACAGAAAAAGCTGCAATACAGGAAAACAGTATACAAAGCCAGGATGTACTGATGCCGTTTACTCCTGAAAAAGAAGTTGTTGTACAAGTATATATAAGGGAGAGCAGCCTTGGATGGTTTAAGGGGCTTATGGAAGAAAAATTTATAAGATATGAGGTGAAGTGATATGGGTGCAACAGAAGGAAAAATTTATAAAGCAATACCATGTATTATGGGTGAAATCAATGCAGTAGGAAAAAACAAGAAAAATACACAGCAGGGGTTTATGTACAGAGGTGTAGATGATGTAATGAATGCCATTAACCCTGCACTGGTTAAAAATAATGTGTTTATTGTACCAGAAGTAATAGAACAGTCAAGGGAGGAAAGAAAGACAGCCAAAGGAGGAAGCCTTTTATATTCTGTATGCAGGATGAAATTCCGTTTCTATGCTGATGATGGAAGCTATGTTGAAGCAGTGACAACCGGTGAAGGCATGGACAGTGGGGACAAGTCAACAAACAAGGCTATGGCAGTTGCTTTTAAATATGCATGTTTCCAGGTGTTTTGCATACCAACGGAGGAAATGAAAGACCCTGATGCAGAAACACCAGAACCTAGCAGTCCAAATAAAAAAGATAATGCTGGTACAGATAAAAGGCAGGATAATGTACCAGAACAGGAACATATTGATTGTGTAAAAATAAATGCACTCCGTGAAAAAATGATGAAAAAGGGTGTAAGTGAAAAATCGGTACTTGAATATTATAAGGTTAATTCTTTTGACAATATGGATTTTAAAATATGGAAAGATGCAATGCAGCTTCTTGACAAATATAAGGATGTTGCATAGGAAGGGTGTTTTATATGGAGCTTACAGGCAGTATTAAGGGCATCAGTTCAGACTATTTGACAAAAAAGTTTCAAATATCATTGGAAATCAATGAAGAAAAAAGACTGGTTGAAGGATATGGTGCTTTAAAGGATGTAAATCTTCTGGATATAAGTATTAAAAAGCACAGGAAAAGACGGAGTTTAAATGCAAATGCTTATTTCCATGTACTTGTTAGTAAGCTGGCGGACTGCCTGGGCATATCAAAGGTGCGTTGTAAAAACATGATGGTTGGCAGGTATGGGCAGCCGTTTATTTTAGATAATGGGGCAGAAGCTGTAATCAAAACAAATATACCTGCCAGCCATATGCTTGAAAATGAAACCGTGCATTGTATGCCATGTGGGAGTAAAACAGAAGATGGCAAAGAATATGTTTATTATAAAGTATTCCGTGGCTCAAGCACTTATGATACAAAGGAAATGTCAATACTTGTTGATGGTGTTGTGTCTGAGTGCCAGGAGCAAGGGATAGAAACCCTGCCACCAGCAGAACTGGAAAAGATGCTAAAAATGTGGAAGGTATCTGGTGGTGGCAGGGAATAAAAACAGCAGGAGGTTAAATTTTTGGCAGATAATAAAAAATATTATTACCTGAAACTCAAAGAGGGTTTTTTTGAAACAGAAGAACTTAAGATTTTGCAGTCAATGCCAGATGGTTATCTTTATAGTGATATTCTTCTTAAACTTTATTTAAGAAGCCTGCGTAATGATGGACGTTTAATGTATAAAGATATAATTCCTTATACATCTTCAATAATAGCAACACTGACTGGACACCAGGTTGGCACTGTTGAAAAGGCAGTTGGAATTTTAAAGCAGTTTGGGCTTATAGAAATCTTAGATAATGGTGCTATTTATATGATGGATATCCAAAATCTTATAGGGCAGAGTTCTACAGAAGCAGACAGGAAACGTGATTACAGGAAACGTATAGATGCCGAAAAAATGGCACTTTCAAATAATTCTACAGGACAAATGTCTGGACAAATGTCTGGACAAACAGATGGACAAAAGTCCATAGATATTGAGGACAAATCTACACCAGAGAATAGAGATAAGAGTATAGAGAATAGAGATAATAGAAGTATAAATACTTCTATTGCCCGGAGCTCTGGAGGACAGAACTCCGGACCGAAAGCAGATGTTGAAGCACTTTTGCTTAATGATGAGACTGAATGGAAACCAACAAAAACATTATTCGCAGAATACGTAAGACTTTATCCAAATGTGGACGTAAAGCAACAGTTCAACGAAATGCGGGGTTGGTGTTTATCAAACCCAGAGAAACGTAAAACTAAAAGAGGAATTACCAGGTTTGTGAATTCGTGGCTTTCAAGGGAACAGGACAGGGGCTGCAGAAAAGTTTCTCCAACAAGCGGATATAAACAGTCTGGAAGTGGCTATTCAAAGGAGCTTCTTGAAAGACTGGCGGGAGGTGGCAAAGATGGATAAACTTGATGTATGGCTTGAGGAACATGCGAAGCTTTCAAAACCAGAAGGGATAGTACAAAAACAAAAGTATATGTGCAATGAGTGTAAAGATACAGGATGGATAATATTTTATGATGACAGGCGGGAAGTGATGAAAAGGTGTAACTGTTATCCAGTAAAACAGGCAAAGGAACTTCTGGCGAGAAGTGGGCTTTCAGTAGAATTTTGTAAAAAGGGATTTGGGAATTTTTTTACTAAAGGACATTTTGTCTTAGAAAATGCTAAGAACATAGCATTAAATTATGTACAGGATTTCAGGAAAATAAGGCATAACAGGTGTAATTCCGTTATGTTTTGTGGGCAGCCAGGTTCTGGAAAGACACATCTTGGTACAGCAATATGTAACAGCCTTGTTGAAATGGGTATACCAGTAATGTATATGCCATACCGCAACGCAATGACAAAGCTTAAGCAAAATATCACAGACGAAGCAGAATACAGTAAAGAAATTAGTAAGTATATGGATACAGCTGTGTTGTACATAGATGACATGCTTAAAGGGAGGCTTACAGAAACAGATGTGAATGTTATGTATGAGATAGTGAATTACAGATATATGAACAATTTGCCTTTAATTATAAGCACAGAAAAAAATTTGGATGAGCTGCTAGTGTTTGATGAGGCAACAGGCAGCAGGATAATTGAAATGTGCATAGGAAATATAATATACCTTGAAGGAAAAGAACTTAATTATCGTCTGGACTAAGAGAGGAGTTAGTGGTCAGGTGGCTAAATTAAAACATATCAGTTGTTTACAAGAGAGTGAAAAAGAATTTTTAAAATTATTTGATAAGCTCACTTATTCACGTGAAGTGCTATACTAAAGTTGTAACAAGAGTGGCTAATGAGATATAATCAAAATCACAAGAAAAGAGGTACTCATTA
>VSNJ01000241.1 GCA_009774235.1 Lachnospiraceae bacterium | reverse complement strand
TCAAATGGAAGCAGTATTTTTTGCCTTAAAAATACAAAAATTGTTTTATATATACCTATCCTTATATCCAAAAATATATTTACTATAATAATATTATTACCATTATTTATTGCTGGTACATAGTCAAAACGGTATAAAGCACCATTAATGCTGCAAATATAATAATCACTTGATGTATTATAAAAATTGCTGCTTTTATTATATTTTTCTATATTGGTTATATATTTACAACTTTCCAGGTCTACACTTCCAATGCCCTTTTCTTTAATTATAGCAGCTGCTCTTTTTATCTCTACACGGTAAGGCCTGCCATTATATAAATCTTTGTTATTATTAACAAGAATAATATTTAAACCTGCAAAAAATATAACTATTACTGTTATAACTATTATAAATATCCTGTCAAACTGTTTCATACAAATTTATACCCCATACCCCATATTGTAACAATCCTTTCTGGTTTACGTGGGTCATCTTCTATCTTCTGGCGCAGCCACTTAATATGTACTGTAAGTGTCTGTGGCTCTGAAAAGCTGTTTCTTCCCCATATCTGGTTAAAAATATATTCCTTGCCAAGTACCCTTCCTTTATTTTCTATAAGCAGGCACAGAAGGTCAAACTCTTTTGCAGTTATATCAAGCAATACACCATCCTTTTTTACAGTATGGCTTATTTTATTAATACAAAGATTTCCACTTATTATCTCAGAAGAAGCATATCTGCGTTTAAAAATACCACTTATTTTTGCAAGCAGTATATCAATATCATATGGCTTACTGATATAATCATCAGCCCCAAGGTTAAGCCCGTCAAGCTTTGACTGCTTGTCATCCTTTGCACTTAATATAATAACTGGTACATTATCCTCCTCACGTATCTTCCTGCATACTGCAAAACCATCTGTCCCAGGAAGCATTATATCAAGAAGCACTAACTTTGCACCTTTTTCTTTATATAATTCCAGAGCTTCATTTCCAGTTGTTGCAGTGCATACAGAATAACCTGCCGCACACAGGAAATCAGCAAGCAGCACTGCCAGTTCTTTATTATCCTCTACAATTAATATATCTGCCATAACATCCTCTGGATACACAAGTTACCAGCCCATCTCCATAAGCCAGTTACTAACCTGCCTTTCCCTCTCCCTGGTTTTAGATTTATCAATATACCTGTCCATATTATACTCCCCTTCTATATTTCCATCAACTATATAAAGAATCCTTGTACATCTTGCAGCAACCCTTATATCATGTGTAACAAGCATAATTGTTGTACCTTCATTATTAATTCCAGACAATTCATCCATAACTTCATCTGATGCAGAGCGGTCAAGCGCACCTGTCGGCTCATCAGCAAATATTATATCTGGCCTGTTAATCATGCCACGGCAGATACATGCACGCTGCAGCTGTCCTCCTGAAACTTCATTAATATCATTGTCTGCAATATCACTGATACCAAGCTTATGCATTAAAGCCCTTGCCCGTTCTGCTGTTTCACTATGGCTTTCTTTTATTTTCCTGGACTGGTGCGCTGGCAGTATAATATTATCAAGTATATTAAGGTTTTTTAGCATATACATCTGCTGGAATATAAATCCCATCCTGTCCAGGCGAAGCTTTGCAAGCTCATTGCCAGACATTCCTTGTATATCTTTTCCACAAAATTTTACTTCACCTGCAGTAATATTATCCATTCCTGAAACAGAATATAAAAGCGTAGATTTTCCTGAGCCAGATGCTCCCATAACTGCTGTCATTTCTCCTGCCTTAACTTTAAAATTAACATTTCTAAGCACATTATTCTGGCGCTTGTTTATAACATAAGTTTTGCATAAATTTTTTACTTCTAATATTGTATCCATTATTAACCTCTTTCTTATTCTATATTTGATGCTTGTGAAGCATGTATTTTCCTAAGTGACTGTGATGATAAAAATGCTGCCAGGAATGTTGTTATAATTATAACAACTGGATAAAGCAGGTATACTTCAAATTTATTAATATAAAATTCTATGTTATATGCACCCATCATTTTAAAGATTGGTGAAATAAAAAGCTGTGAAACTGGAAGCTGCAGTAATATTCCTAAAATAACTGAAACCAGCAGTACAAGCATTATTCTTAAAGCCTGCCAGAATGACAAAAGTATATCTTTAAACCCAACAGCTTTTAAAATAGCAATTTCACTTTTTTCTTTTGTAATAAAACTCCTTACCATAAGCACTGTAATAAGTATATTTATACAAATTACTACAGCCAGTATAAGGTTTTTAATACCTGATATCTGTCCCCCTACATCACCAATCATATGGCTTATATATCCACCTGATGAATAAATTTCTGCATCCGGATAAAGTTTTTTAAGAAGTTTTTTTCTTTCAGACAATACACTACTGTCTGGATTGTCCCTATATTTAACCTGTATCCCCATAACTCCAATTATATCCAGCATACTGGTTTCTTCATCCTGGTAAATACGTATATCATCACCCATATTCTGCATTGACTGGTTTATTGCTGTTACAATATAAGTTTTTGTATTTCCTCCAGCCTTTACCTCTACATCATCACCAACTTTAGCACCAATTCTTTCTGCAACAACATTTGTAATTGCAATTTCACCACATCTTTCTGGGGGTGTTCCTTCTATATAAGAATACATATCTGTAGTAACACCACCAATTCCCTGCTGCATCATTACTTCACTTCTCTGTCCTTCAAACATAATATCTGCACGGAATACTAACTCCTGGAATACCATAGCATCAATATTATTCTTTTCTAAACTGTCTTTTACATTATCCAGCTTGTCTTCCAGTAACTTAAAATTATCACTATTGTTTGCAAGAATTATGTCCTGCGAAATAATATGGTCACACTCTGACATACTGAACCATTTTACCAGTTTATCTGACTGAAGTGTATTTATAGTATTTACTGGGACAATTACCAAAAGAATTCCTAATATAAAAACTACAACCATTGAAATATATCTTGATGGTGAACTTAAAATATCATTTAGTGCCATAAAAACCACAGGAGGCAGCTTTGATTTGCTAAGATGTATAAAACCTTTTCTATGGTAACGTTCTCCTGTTTCCCCATTCCTGATTGCATCAATAGGGGAAAATCTTTTTATTTTCCTTGTACACATATAACAGAATAATACTACTATACTTATTGTAAATATTACACATAAAATATTAATAAAATAATTACCATTATTTGAAATTATTATATTCTGTGAAACACTTTCTAACAAAAAATTTCCAAATGGGATACTTACTATAAAACCTGCTGCAGAACCTGTTACAGAAATTGCAAGATATTTTATAATATAAAGTATCCTTATTATACTGTTTTTAATTCCAATTGCTTTCATAACACCTATTTCACGGAATTCTTCACTCATAGTAAAGTTAATTGTAAAACGGAGTATTACCATTGAAATAAGTATAATGCAAATACTCATTGTTAATATTACTGCTGCTTTTACTAATTCTAATATATATACTTGCTTTATTGCATTATAATCAGCCTTTATCATAGAATTAAAACTGGCATCTGCAGCTTTTTTGTTATAGTCTTTATCATCCGTATAAACACAACATCCATAAAGCAGTTCTGGCTTTCCAGCTTTTAAATAATTATAATCATTACTGCTAACCAGGAACTTAGCCATTCCAAGCATTGATGAAGAACATATTGCATCTTTTGTATAATCTTTGATTGTAAATGTTTTTACCTGGTTATTTACTGTAATTTGTATATGTCCGTTCCTTTTAAAATTATTTACATTTGAATTAAACAATGAAGCAGTTACATATATTTCACCATCTGCTACTTCTTTAATTTCATTATCATTGCTGTCAAAAAGTTTAAGAGGGTTTTCTAATGTTTCAATACATAAAATATTAGAATAATTAGATTTTTCACCATCAATTTTAATATCATCTGACTGGCCATAAATCATTTCATTAAATTTATAATTATAATTATTGGCATCAGCAAAATCTTTATATTTCTCTTTATTATCTTTATCCCTAAAAACAATCCAATGGTCTGGCACACCTGCCTTTTCAAAAAATTTGTCCAGTGCCGTAGAAATTGTAACCATATTGCTTGTGCCGCTTGCAATAAACATAGCTGCAAGCATTATAAATAAAAACAATATAATATTCATTGTCCTCTTACGTTTTAAATCCTTCTTAAGTATACGCCAATACATTTTTATTCCCCTTTCTTATTTTGTATATATATTATAATGGGGAAAATATTAAATAATCCTTAAATATGGAAATTTTAAAATTTTTATTTTGTATGATGTCTGGGCTTTTTGTGTTGCTATTTTGTTACTAATTAAATTT
>VSNJ01000240.1 GCA_009774235.1 Lachnospiraceae bacterium | reverse complement strand
GTTTTAATGTATTTTTAAAATTTCTTTTTTAGTAGATATTATAAATTTTTAACCCAGAGTCTTACCATAAACATTTTTGTTATTTACTTTTATGCTTATTTATTCTTTTCTCTAAGACAACTTACTATCAAGTTTTTTATTGGTCTTACATACACTTGCAATATCCCCGCCATCCATAATATTAATCTTCTTGGTACAATATCCAATATTGTTATATATATTTTTTCCAAAGCTGATGTTTTATCTTTCCAGAAATCTTTATCTTTCCATGGGCTTATTTTTTTATATCTATTCCATTCATCTGAATACTTATGCTTGCATCCCTTAATCCATGGTCTTTTACTTAAAAAACTTGTTGTAAAATGGATTAATACAGGTTTTTCTACTGCTTCTCTTATCTGTATTTCCGAATAAAATCCTGGTGGTTTCCTATAAGCTAGCATTTCCTTATAGGTAAAATCATAAAAAATTGTTACTGAATTATATTTTGGTTCAAAACAATATACATCGTGGCTTAGCACTGAATTTAATACACCTTGGTCACCCTGCTGGATTCTTCCTTTCTTAAGTATAATAAATTTTAACAACTTATTTTCTATTTTTTGCTTTTTCCATTTCTCCAAATCAATTAACATTACACCAGAATTAAACATAATATCATTTGTATGTAAATTTATGTTTATTCTGTAATACTTGCTAAATGCATCTTTAAGGGCAGCTATTATCTTACCATGTAAATTAAGATTCCAAAGTTCATTTATTGGTTTATTGACAATAATGTCACAATCAAGATATAAAACACGTACTAGATTTTCTGGCAATAAACTTGAAATAAAAAGCCTGGAATATTGTGATAAAGAACCTCTATCAATATTTACATTTATATTAAGTTCTTTACTTATATCCTTTGCCTCAATCCAAATTGGATATGACCTGTTATATAAACAAGAAACAGAGTTAATTCTTTTCTTATTAGAATCAGAAATTCCACTATCCATTATATAAACAATAACATCTTCCATATCCTTGTTATTTTCGTAAAGAGAAACCATTGAAATACCAAGAATTTCGGCAAATTTATTATCTGATGCATAAACAATATGGGCTATATTTGGATTAAAAATACTTGATATATTTTTCTGTTTCTTCATCAATTACACTCCATTACTTCTATAATATATTTAAATTACCCTTTTTTATCCAATCTCTTTTAGAAACCAATCCTTTTTAACCAGCCATGCCTTGTATCTTTCACACACAGCAGATACATTAATTCCTAATAAATAAGCTATACTGTATACATCCCCTCCAGCCTGAAGACACATTACCACAAATGTATCTCTCAACATCTGGAATGTAAGTCCTGGAATTCCAGCTTGTTTTCCAGCTGTCTTTAAACGGTATTGTAAAGTCCTGCCATCTGGCGGAATCATTCCAAAATTATCTGCCTGCATGTCATATGAAAAATTCTTTCTTCCCTTTCCTGTTTTTTTATTTACACTTGCAACATAACTTTCCTGTGATGCCTGCTGCCATCTTGAGGCTGTTCTTAAAAGAAACTTTAACTTTCCAGGCATTATAAATTCCCTGCATACGTTTCCAGGAAGTTCACATTCTGCCATAACTGTTGAAGTATTGCCAGACTTCCCAGTTTCCTGTTGTATACGCATCATATTTCTGTGTATATAAATTTTTCCCATTTCCAGGTTTACATCTTCCCATTTAAGTCCGCACACCTCTGAAAGACTAAGTCCAGCATACAAAGGTAACATAATCTGTATTTGCAAATCAATTTCTTGTTTTTCAATCACGCATATAAGATTATGCAGTTCTAGCCCAGGTAATGGCATTGCATTCTTTTTATTTGCAATAACATACTCTGATTTGCCAAAATAAATTTCTGGCACCAGATTATTTTCTGCCCCATAACGGAACATTGAACGTACCATTCCTTCAAGAATATAAATAGTATACTGTGAAAGAGGACCTTCTTTATACTCTTCTGATTTTAAAAATCCAAGTACTGATAACAATATATCCTTATTAAAACTGCCGACCTCCATATTCCCTATATATGGAATAATGTATTTAACAGCATGGCTGTGGTAACGGGCATAAGAAGAAGGTCTCATAATATTTTCAATATGTGAAAACCATATTTCTGCCAATTCTTTTACAAGAATTTGCTTATCACTTCTAGCAGACATAATACTAAAATATTCCTTCTTTTCTTCTATAATTTTGGGCATCCCTTCACTTCCTTGCATATAAGTATATTACATATCCTCCATATATATTTGAGACATACCATTTAATTCTCTTATAACCAGTTTGCTTTCATATCTTATCTTTCATTAAGAAACATGTATAAAAAAGTATGTTATATATGGCACATTGAAGATAATATCACAATATTTTTCGTTTTTCAAGGTCTTTAACGAAAAAATATTTTTTCAAAGGGGCTGTCGCTTTAACGATTCAGAAATCGTAAAAGAACAGCCATATTTTTACTCTTTTTTAACATAATTTTTAAAAAAAGTTCTATTTCATGTTAGCATTTTACAAAAAAGGCGTACTTTAATAAGCCATCTTAAATGGCTCAAAAAATTTTTTAAAATGTTAAAATTTAGGCACTTTTTAGTGGGAATAAATGGGTTCCTGTCCTGCCTCTTTGAATTTTATTATGAAGTTTATTTAAATTCCTTGCCATAGCAAGCAGTGTGCTTTCTGCTAACACATTGGATGTTCCTTTGCTCAGATATCTTCGAAACTGCATATCTTGTTTGATATCTCCAAACGATCCTTCTACTTGAATGCTTCGGTTTGTTCTATAAAGAATCCCATCTTCGGAAAGAATCCGCTCTAAATCTTCTTTTCTGTGTTTCAAAAATGTTTTAGCAACCTACAGTGTCTTTGTTCGCTCTTCTAAAGGTGTTTTGCAGTTGTTTCCTTTGATACAGTCTTTTTTATAAGAACAACCTGTACAATCTTCACACTTATAAATCGTTTTTTCGCTGATATAACCTGTTTTCGTTTTAGAATGCCGAATGTGGTCTGTTGTTAATTTTTTCTTGTTTTTACAAGTATAACTGTCAGATTCCGAATCATACTCCATGTTTTCCATTTTTCCGATATCATTTTTGTATTTACGAGTTTTGGAACTCTCATAATTAGCAGGTTTGATATAAGAAAGCTGTTCGTTTTCTTCCAGAAATAAATAGTTTTCCTCACTTTCATATCCAGCGTCCGTAGTGATATTTTTGTATTTAAATTTCAAGTGTTCTTCTGCATCTTTTAAAAATGGGATCAATGTTGTTGTGTCAGTTGGCTGTGGTCCAATCGTAAGCCATGTGATGTACTCTGCGTCTACGCCATGCTGGAGATTATAGGCTGCTTTTAACTGTCCATTTCCCATAGCATCTTCTTTCATTCGCATAAATGTAGCATCCTGATCGGTTTTGGAATAACTATTTCGTTCTCCGCAAATATAAATTTCCTGATTGTATTTTTTGAGCCTGTCCAAGTAGTTCTCCAGTGTTTCTATGCTCTTTTGAAGCGGGGTTTTTCTTTTCCCAATGCCATATACAAAAACTACCTGTTCCTTCTGTTTTAGCACATACAGTTTTTTGCGGAGTTTCTTAACATGTTTCATTTTTATGATGCCCCCATGTACTACTTTTATCTCATAAAGCCATTCGCATTCAGCGACAAAATCAGCAAGTTTTATCAAAAATTTTTCCTGCTGTTTTGTTACTGGTTTCTTCCAGACAAACGTATATTTATTAGCACAAGATTCGATTTTTGTGCCGTCAATAAAAACAGTTTCCCCTGAAATTTCACCAAGGTCAAAAAGCGCATTGGACATTTCTGCAAGAATACGCTTGGAACAAGGTGCAAAATGAATGCTTCGAAACCGTGCAAAAGTAGAGTGGTCCGGTGCTGGCATACCTTCTAAAAGGAACATAAAATTGATATCCCTTCTGCAGTTCAGTTCCATAGAACGGGAAGAATAATCACCATTCATGTAAGAGTAAAGGACAATCTTCAGAAGTGTTCTTGGCGATACAGAATTTATTCTTTCATAAGTAGAATATAAGTCAATCAAATCCATTGCCTCCACAAACTGACTTAGCAATCACACAGAATCATGTTCAGGAATGATTGTTTCAAGATTGAGTGGAAGTTTTAGTTGATATCCACTTTGATTTAAGCTATAATTTTTTTGTAAATTTATAAGAGTTTGCATACTTATATTTTACAAAAACTGTCAGATTTTTTCTAGGTCTGACAGTCTTTTTTTGCAATCAGCACCACCCGTATAACGGGTGGTTTGCTCTGCGGCTAAAAGCCTTTATTACCGGCAGCGTCTAAAGGCGCTG